>CACYBO010000085.1 GCA_902772685.1 uncultured Eubacteriales bacterium
CTGTACTTCTCTGATATCCTCAGGATCTTTATCAAATAAATTATCTGAAAGAATAACTATATCAGCCAGCGCGCCTTTTTCCAGCACACCCAGTTTTCCATCCATACCGTAGAGATACGCGCACTCTGCTGTGCATCCTTTGATCGCTTCTGCCAATGTAAGTTTCTCCTGCGGATTCCACCCGCCCCGAGGCTGCCCGTCTTCCATGAGCCTGTTTGTGGCACAGTAGATGGTCTGCATCGGATCGAGAGGAACAATCGGGCAGTCGGTCCCAAGCGCCACATGCGCCCCGTGCCTCATGAGGGTCTTCTCAGGCCAGGCGAGTTTTACTCTCTCCTCACCTAGTATCTCAAAGGCAGGATGGTCCTCATATGTATCCATGACCATGTGATACGGCTGTACAGAAGCGACAGTTCCTGTCTCCGCGAACAGATCAAGATCATCCGGGTGAATGCATTCAATATGCTCAATCGTGTTTCTGACTGACTTTGCGGCATCGAATTTCTGCGCTTCACGGATATCCAGAAGACCTTCCCGGACAGCACCATCCCCGCATGCGTGAAGCCTCACCGGGATGCCTTTGCTGTTAAGGCTGATGACCCTCTCTCTCAGCCAGTCAAGATCGAGAGCAGTCCACCCCTTTTGTCCCGGCGCATCGGAATAATCGTCTACCATCAGCCCTGTATGACCGAGCGGTGTGCCGTCGACGAAGCCTTTGGCTCCCAGCATGGCCAGTTTTTCTGAATGGAATCTTGATTTGAGCTTGAGCAGCTGCTCGTCCGGCGTCCTGATCGACGGCGAGAAGAAAATTCTCAGATCCAGTTTTCCCTCCCCGTCAAGAGCCGCAAAAGCATCAGATTTCTGCACGCCGATGATCTCCATATCGCCTACAGATGTTACACCTTTCTCTCCTGCACGCGTTATGAATGCTTCGATGACTTCTTTCTCTTTATCGGCATTCATTGAAAAAGCCTGGTCTGTTACGAGCCGCATGGCGTCCTGTTCGAGAATGTAGCCCGTTGGATCACCGTTCACGTCCCTCTCTATATGACTGAAAGCCGGGTCCTCCGTATCTCTGTTTATTCCCGTCCGCCTGAGAGTCTCGCTGTTCACCCAGATGGCGTGCAGTTCATCGTTTACCGCAACAACCGGTCTGTCCGGAAAGTACCTGTCCAGGCTCTTCTTCGATGGAAGTCTGTAATCCTCCCAATCAAAATTGGACCAGCCGAAGCCGATCAGCCATTCATCATCTCTGTCTTTATAGAAATCAAAGAGCCTGCGTGCTGCTTCTTCCTCACTTTCCGTCCATGCCAGATTGCAGGACACGATATCCAGACCGCCCAGGAACACGTGCACATGATTATCACAGAATCCGGGAATTACGGTCTTTTCCCCGCAGTCGAGCACTTCTCCGCACTCCATTACAAAGGCAGGAGGTTCTCCGGTTCCAACCTCTGTAATTCTGTTTCCCTCTGTAATCACATACCCGTCGAAGGGCTCTTCTTTTATAGAATCAAAAATACACTTGCTTCTGATCAGCATTACGGTATCCTCCTGCTGATATTTTACATTTGCACAGATGTCCATGCAAGAATGTTACAAAATAAAAAAGAGGATATCTCCGAATCATTCGGGGATACCCTCTGTCTGGTTTATTCTGTCTTATCCAAGATATTCATCAATGGATGCCGCAGCTACCTTGCCGGCGCCCATAGCCTTGATGACTGTTGCCGCTCCGGTTACAGCGTCACCGCCTGCAAAGATGCCGTCACGGTTTGTGGCCGCAACATCATCAGTGCCGATTCCGCCTCTGCTGTTGGCTTCAAGCTGATCTGTGGTGTCGAGGATCAGAGTGTTCAGTTTTGTTCCGATGGACATGATTACCATATCTACAGGAACTTCGAAGTTTGATCCCTCAATAGGAATCGGTCTTCTTCTGCCTGATGCATCAGGCTCACCCAGTTCCATCTGCACACACTCAATCGCTCTGACGTTGCCGTCTTCATCGCCGAGGATCTGCACCGGATTGTGCAGCAGTTTGAAGATGCAGCCTTCTTCGATTGCGTGGTGAACTTCTTCAGCTCTCGCAGGAAGTTCCTCCATGCTTCTTCTGTAGATGACATACACTTCCTTGGCGCCCATTCTCTTAGCGCATCTTGCGGCGTCCATTGCTACGTTTCCGCCGCCTACTACTGCGATCCTGTCACCGTGCATGATAGGTGTATCATATTCAGGAAGATACGCCTTCATCAGGTTGATTCTGGTCAGATACTCATTCGCTGAGCATACGCCGATCAGGTTTTCGCCAGGAATGTTCATGAATGATGGCAGTCCCGCGCCTGTTCCGATGAATACTGATTCAAATCCTTCTTCCTTCATGAGCTCATCTACAGTGATCGCTCTTCCGACTACAGCGTCAGTCACGAACCTGACGCCTTTAGCTTCGAGCTTTGATACCTCAGCAGCCACGATCTCCTTCGGAAGTCTGAACTGAGGGATACCGTAAACCAGTACGCCGCCGGTCTTATGGAGAGCTTCGAATACAGTGACTTCATAGCCCTTGTTGACCAGATCGCCTGCGCATGCCAGACCTGCAGGACCTGCGCCGATGATAGCCACTTTGTGACCGTTTGTATCAACCGGCTGAATCTCTTCGTCTCCGTAGTGTGCCGCATGCCAGTCAGCAGCGAATCTTTCGAGTCTTCCGATTGCTACCGGTTCACCCTTTGCACAGCGTGTGCATACGCCCTGACACTGGTTCTCCTGAGGACATACTCTTCCGCAGATAGCAGGAAGTGAACTGTCTTCCGAAATAATCTGATATGCTTCCTCGAATTCACCGATTGCAATCTGCGCGATGAAATCAGGAATCTTAATGTTTACAGGACATCCTGAAACGCAAGGCTTTTTGCGGCACTTGAGGCATCTCATAGCCTCTCTGATCGCCATTTCCTCTGTATAGCCTTCTGCGACTTCCAGGAAGTTTTTGTTTCTAACGTCTGGTGCCTGTTCCGGCATCGGATTCTGTTCTTTTACGAGATTAATCATTGTAACGAACACCTCCTGTCAATCTGCATACGTGGGCTCTGTCTTCTGCTTCCTGATCCTTGTAGTAGTTGGATCTCTTGATGAGGTCGTCCCAGTCTACCAGTGATCCATCAAATTCAGGACCGTCAACACATACGAACTTGTCTTCTCCGCCGATCTTGCATCTGCAGCCGCCG
Source organism: uncultured Eubacteriales bacterium (assembly GCA_902772685.1). GTDB lineage: Bacteria > Bacillota > Clostridia > Peptostreptococcales > Anaerovoracaceae > Lentihominibacter. Next base: position 3,225 of record CACYBO010000085.1, read on the forward strand.
CACATTCCTGTGCCGTCGATC
>CACYBO010000086.1 GCA_902772685.1 uncultured Eubacteriales bacterium
ATAATATTCTTCCTTGCTGATTCCCTTTTTGTTGTTTTCTTCGGCCAACAGGACCACCTCCTCGTAGAGAATTTTATAAGAAAAAGTCAAAAAAATTTTAAAATAAGTGTTCTAAAATGTTTGACAAAATTCATAGTATATGGTATAGTTTGCACGTAAACAAGTGCCATACTTAAATCATAATCTGACAAAAATTAATCATTTTGCTTGTCACATTGACAATCCTTAAACTACATCTTAGCTCTGACAGAAAGGACTGTAAGAATAATGTCAGTTACAAGTAATGAACGCATGGCCCCTGAGCTTTCGCAGTTCATCATTGACAAGTATCAAAACATGGATTCTTCGAAGCAAAAAGAATTTCTTGGGATCATCAATGAAATCAACGCAACATTTGCTCCATTCAAACGGAGAACTGCAATTCTGCTGCGAGAACTGGTCGCGCTTGCTGATGCTGGGCTTATTGATGTGAAGGATCTTTTTGCATTCTCCAATGCAAAGCTGGAATATCCTTCTGAGCAAGCGAAAGACCTGGCTGATTCACTGGAGAAACTTCCTGAGTCCATGCGGCTGAAAATCCTGGATGCCTCAAGAAGCATGCTGTCCGAATACTTTGTCCTGTTCTCAGCCCCCGACAGCAAGGAGCGTGAGCTTGCCGATAAGTACAATCGTTTATCTCATCTGACGATTGATAAGGATCTACCCAATCAGTTTGTTTCCCTTACGGACAACGATTTCTTTGACGGAGCTCTCTATAACAAGCTCTACAATGTCATCCGCCGTCTCTATCCTCGTTCTGCGTATCTTCACTCAGAACTGCGAGATCACGTTCTGTTCGTAATGCGATACAACAAGGTCGTCCGGAATAAATTTAAGCCAACCATAGAATTCTCTTCTTTCAACATCATCTGTTCCGTTCTCAAACTTTCTCCGCACTGGCTTCTAGGTCTGACTGACACAACGTGCCTTCTCTCTGACGAGAAGTACGTTGATCCGATTATCGACGCATTCCTGCTTATGCCTACGGCAACACAAACTGCATTTCTTGCTGCCGTGAATTCCATTCGCAATCAGCCGAGGGAGGAGTGACATCATGAACGATCAGAAGATTGTTAGGGAAACCAAGAAAAATACCGATGCCAGTCCATTCAAGGTGGAGATGGCTAAGATCGACTCCACGCTCCAGGATGCGACAGGACGTCTTCGGAAGCTTCTTACTGATAACAGCCGTGAGATCACGGGAGACGACAAGTCAGTCGTTCTCTATCTTTCAGAACAGCTAGACATAGAGCCGAAGCCAATCTATCGAATCCTATCGGACAATGTCGTTGAAGTTGATGAGAACGGGAAAAAGACGGTTAAGCCCATAAAGTTCAGCTTGCCCTTAGAGGCGACTCGAAAACTCTGCTACAATATCCTTCACACATCGATCCACGAACTTATCTTCAATACCCCGGCAATTTCCCTTATCCCTGCCCATCTCAATCCTATCGTTTTGGCGTTCAGGAAGCACAGTTTTGAGGAACGTGCCGGAATTTGCGATCGAATTACGGACCTAACTGCTAAGATCAAGAAGAACAAGAGGAATCTGGTGCAGGAGAGCGATCCTGATTCTGTGTTCTATCGTGCTTTGGACGAATTGCTTGACGACCAATATCTCGGCACAATTGAACAGCTGAATGGGTATGAGCTAGCTTCTTCTGCTGAGCGAGGCTTTTTCTTGAGGAAGGCCTCTGGCCGAAAGAGATTCCGGTTACCTGAGATTGCCTTCCTCGCAACGCATCAAGGCACATCTATGGATCGATTCATCTCTGAACTCTATATACATCACACGGATCTCGGGATTTTAGAGGACTACATTCCAAGGAAGTTATCCGACATTGATTTCTTTATCGCAACTGCGATTAAGGAATACATGGATCTGAACGTCGAGGCGAGGAAGGAAGTCCTCCCCTATCTCATCCGTGAGTGCTACGATTTCTGACTTTCGACACATTATGCGTCCGGACGAAATGTCCGGGCGCTTTTTGTTGTTCAGAAGCCTTCGATGATAGGATCAGCTTCTTCGTCTACATCATCCTGGACGAGCTCATCTTCTTCGTCTACATCATCCTGGACGA
>CACYBO010000087.1 GCA_902772685.1 uncultured Eubacteriales bacterium
AATCGTGTTTCTCTTTTACCACAGTCTCCTCCTTTCGGCTTTGAGCGGATTCCTTGTAGTCAGATTCAGGACCGGTTATGAAACCTACCGGGCGCGCCAGCGCATGCATAAACTGAATGACCAGTTCAAGGACATGCTCTACTCTCTCTCCTCATCGATTGCCGCGGGCAGACAGATGCCTGAAGCTCTTGTAGACGCTGCTGACAGTCTGTCGGTGATGTACGATCCCGGAGAGCCGATCATGCTGGAACTCACCCACATGAAGCGGTGTATTCTGGAGAACAACGAGAGCGACCGGCAGCTCCTTGCTGATTTTGCATCCAGAAGCTGCTGTGAGGATATCATCAACTTCGTGCAGGTTTACAACATCTGCAGAAATATGGGCGGTGATCTGGAGAAAATCATCGCCAGGACGACCTCGATACTCACAGACAAAATGAACATAGAGCGCGAGATCCGGGCGCTGACTGCACAGAAAAAAACGGAGGGAAGGCTGATTGCGCTCATGCCTTTGGCTATGCTGCTCATACTCAACCTTCTTTCCCCATCCTATATAGTTCCTCTTTATTCAGGTTTGTCCGGGCGGCTCATCATGACGGGCTGCCTGGGCGCAGGCCTGTGGGGACTCATGACAATGGAGCGGATGTCAAATGTGGACGTTTAGAAAGCGGACAGAAGAGAAGATGGAAGAGCTTTCGGCGGAACTGCTCAGCCGCAGAGCAGCAAACAGGATCATCACAGTGATTACGATCGGTACCTTGCTCCTCCTGTTTGACTTCTTTGTGGGGTTCGACTTCACAGCCATCTCGCTGCTGAAGGGAGAGGATGGCGCTTACCTGATGCGTCCTGACGAAGGGGCCTCTGCGGGACATATTCTTCTCACTGCAGACATCAAGACGGACAAAGGCAGAATCACACGCAATTATGAAGTCTCATTATATCCATACGCGCGCGAAAACGGCGCAAACCCGGGAGAAGAAGGCACGCCCAAAGGTGCAGATTCATACGGCGCCATGTCGGAAGAAGAACTGCTGGCTTATGAAATGCGCGCCGTCATCAGTTCCCTCAATGACGATCAGAGCGTCCGCCGTGTATCTCTGCCCGATCGCCTCCGCACAGGTGAAGAAATCACATGGAGTTCAGGCAGAAAAACGAATACCGCGGCAATCGTTCTTGGAATTCTGCTCCTCTCCGGGCTCATCTATAAAAGAAGGCTCGATCCGCTGGAACAGCAAAGACGCATTCGGATAGAATCGATTACGCGGCAGCTGCCCGAGTTTGTAAACCGGCTCGTCCTGCTGCTGGGCGCCGGGCTTGTGCTCAGCTCCGCTTTTGAACACATCGTAGAGGAAACCAGCCGGACAAAATCACTGGCAGACGACTACTTTTATAGCCACATGGCAGATATATACAACACAATCAAAGAGACCAACGGGTCGATGGACAAAGAATTCAAAGCCTTTGCGAGGAGCTGTGAGAGCTCACGCGATGGCTGCCGGGAGCTGATGCGGATCAGCAATATTATCAGTGACAATATCAGCAAGGGCGTGGAGCTTACCGATAAACTCCAATCCGAGAGTGAGTCACTCTGGCTGTCCCGAAAGAGAAACAGCGAAGAGCGCGGACGGCTGGCCGAGACGAAACTGACAATGCCCCTTACAGTTTTCCTTCTCGTCCTCGTCGTCATCACAGTAAGCCCCGCCCTGCTGGAATTGTAAAAAAAGGACGGAGCATCCGCTCCGTCCCGAACAATTGATTTCGTTCTGTTTTGATCTGTTCCGGATTATCAGTTCCAGAAATCTGTCTTCTGCTTGAGACCGATATTCGCAGACTTGAAGACCGGGTTCTTACCCTCTCTCATCTGCTTCTTGTAATCATCCAGACACCTGAATGCAATACTGCCGAGAATGATGATGGACGGCACGTTCGTCACTACCATGAGACCCTGTGCCATGTCCGCCAGATCCCATACGAGTCCTGCTGATGCAACCGCACCCAGGAAGATGAGTATGGAAGCGATGATACGCATTACTCTCAGTTCAGTGGTCTTCGCTTCTCTGCCGATGATGAACTCGAAACAGCCTTCGCAGTATGAGTAGTTACCAATCAGAGTTGTGAACGCGAAGAAGATCATCGCGATACAGATGAATACCGGACCGAATCCGCCGAATACATCAGCCAATGAACCCTGAACATAACCTGCTGCGTCCGCGCTGCCGTCTTCAGCCAGGAAGTCTGTCGGAACAACTTTTGTCGACAGGCACATGAAAGCCGTAGCTGTACAGATCAGCAGTGTGTCGATGAATACGGAAAGCATCTGTACGAGACCCTGCTTGGCCGGATGTGATACGTCTGCTCTTGCAGCTGCGTTTGGCGCGGAACCCATACCAGCTTCATTGGAGTACAGACCTCTCTTGACGCCGTACATGATGCAGGATCCTGCGAAACCGCCGAAGATCGCCTCAAAGTCAAATGCGCTTGAGAAGATCATTCCGAACATGTGGCCAATATTGCCGATGTTCATAATAAGAACAATGATCGCAACGATGATGTACATTACGCCCATGACAGGAACGAGTACTTCCGTTACATTGATCAGTCTCTTGGCACCGCCGAATACGATGACGCCGAATAGGATCATTAGAATCAGTCCGATGATCGCCGGCGTAGCGCCTTCTTTGTAGAAGTCGAATACCGCAAATGTTGACTGAAGATTGTATGCAGCCAGCATGTTGTAACCGATCATATAAGTAAAGATGATGAAGCAGGAGAAGATAATTCCAAGCCATCTCTGTCCGAGCGCATCCTGCATGTAGAATGCAGGTCCTCCCTTGGACGCATTAAGACCATCTTTTTTCTTATAAATCTGCGCCAGAGTCGACTCTACAAATGCTGACGCACCGCCGAAGAACGCAGTGATCCACATCCAGAAGATCGCTCCCGGACCTCCGCAGACGATTGCAGTTGATACGCCGATGATATTACCCGTACCGACTCTGGAAGCGGTCGATACCATCAAGGCTCCGAATGAGGATACACCGCCTTCATGCGGCTTTTCCATAATAACCTTGCAAGCTTCTCTGAACATCCCGACCTGAAGAAAACCGCATCTGATGGTCAGATAAATCGCGCCGCCGATCAGAATGAGCGGAACGAACCACGGCTGATACAGGATGTTGCTGATTGCTAGTACTACACTATCAATAGCACCCATAATATATACCTCCAAAAAAATAATAATGACTGGTCTCCTTCCGCAAAAGCAGTTCGGACACCGATAAGAGTATAACAGAGCTTTCTCCGTCTGTACACACCTATTAATAATTTTTCAGATTATCGTTTTAATTGAGTAAAGCAATGCTCCCGAAAGAACAACGATAATTGGATAACCAAAAGAGGTGCTCTTACAGATTTCTGGTTTTGTAGATAAAGTTTTCTCTCTTGATATGGAGCTTCTGCAGATCTTCCTTCGCTCCATAGGAACAGTAGACTCCTACATAGAACTGATTGCCGTCATGGAATACGGTCTGCAGTTCACGGGGCGGGAATCCCAAAGGCAGCTTAAACCTGGCCTTATACTTTCCCTTCATATTGTAGACTGTAATCAGATTGTATTTCTTTTTTCCTTTGAAACTCTGCACGATCATGATGCAGTCTTTGTAACTGTCCATGCCCTGATAGATCATTCCTGACACTCTGGAGTTCTGTCTGATTCTCTTGTATGGCTTCAGCTTGGAATTCAGGAACAGCAGATCATAGCTTTTTCTCATACGGCAGATATAGATGTTGTGCTTCTCGTTGTATGCGATCGCACCGACGCCCCTGAACTTTTTGCGCTGCCAGCTCGACATTCCTTTGACCTTCCTTGTGACCTTCAGGGTTTTCACATATTTGACTTTAAGTGTGCTCGCATTGATCACCGTCAGTTTCTTTGGCGTCGGCGTGCTGTTGGCAACTACGATAATATTCTTCCTGTTGTTGTACGTGATTTCATTGGCGTGTTTGAGATTCAGAGCAGCGGAAACTTTAACAACCTGCATATCCTTCAGGCGCACCTTGACGATTTTGACCCGATTGTTCTTTCTATTGTACAGGGTGAAATAGCCGTATCCTTTGCCGGCAGTCGCACCCTGAAGTGTATCGTATTTATAAAGTTTCTGCCCTGCCTGACTGACAAGATCAAACACCGTACCGTCAGGATTGCAGCAAATTGAGAGAGAAAGAGTTTTCTTTCCCTTTGGGACAGTCCATTTTTTCTTTACTGTCGTAGGAACAGTCGTGCTCTTCGTTGTACTCGGGGCCGTAGTTCCGGCAGTCGGAGCAGCTGTAGTCTGATCCTGCTCAGGAGTATCTGTCGATTCAGATAAATCATTCAGGTTCAAATCGTTATCGATAACCCCGGGAACTTCTCCCTTATCCTCTGTCGTGTTACCGTCTTCTCCCGGGGTAATATCTGTATTGCCGGAAGGATCCGATGTGCCGCCTGCACCGTTATCATCACCATCTGTAACCATCTCGGAGGCAGTACCTGTCGGGTCCGTATTGTCGCCTGCCGCACAGACAAATGCTGACGGAATCACGGTAAACGCCATTGCAAAGGCAATCGCAGCGGCCAAAAGAGTTTTTGTCATTTTCTTCTTCGTCTTTTTCATGAGCCGATTATAACATATGGAATAAATATTATAAAAGGGATTGTTAATTATTGACATTTATGCTATAATTACCCATGTAATGTCAGGGGTATTCATTCTTTTTGTTAGAAGGAGGTATTGAGATGGGAAGATTTCTTACAACAATTCTTGTGAAAAGCAACTGTCTTGTCAGGCAGCGCGCCGGTATGGAACTGGTGCAGGTCGCAATCATGGTGGCGATTGCCGTTGCTCTGGGACTGATCTTCAGGACGCAGATTACGGATTTCGTGAACCGGACCTTCGATGGTCTGAGCAATTTCTGACGATCTTCGACCCCCGCGAAAGACGCGGCAGTTACATCGCTGAGGCTGCGGTGGTTTTGCCCTTCGTCATTCTCGCCGTCATAACGACTGTGCAGATCATATTGTTCTTTTATGAGTCATCTGTTTCTGAAAGTCATATGCATGTGGCACTTCGTTGTGAAGCCGGTCTTGTTACGGAAAAGATCACATCGTACGCAGAAGACGGCACAGTCCTCTCCCCTGAGGATATCTGGGACGGCAGTCTGACTTCATCGGGAGCAGTCACTGCGAAGCGCCTTCGCGGAGCCAAAGAAGTGACGCTGGGATCCGGGCTGCTGCTGTCCCATCCCGGCAGCCGGAGTCTTTCGGGAGAACTGCGGGCGGTAGATCCTGTCCGGATGATCAGACTGCGTCAGCTTAACGGGTACCTTAGCGAAACAGGTGGCAATGAATGAGAACAATCACTCCTTACCGGGCAACTTGTATAGTTTTTCTGAAGCAAAGACGCGGCAGCAGCGCTGTCTTTCTGGCTGTCGTTCTGGCGTGCCTCGTAACGATCACTTTGACCCTCGTCTTCGCCGGGAGAAACCAGGCCCGCATCAGCATTGCTGACGGATCACTGTATCTCGCTTCTGCTTCACTGCTCTCTGAGTACGACTACTATGTCCAGCGGGATTATGGGCTGTTTCTGATTCAGGGAACAGACTCCCTTCTCTCCAGAAGTCTGAGGGATTATACGGGGTTCAGTGCCAGCGCCTCGGCCGGCCGTTTCAGCACCGTCAGCCCGGACCTTGTGGGTAAGCAGATCATTGCGTATATGAAGACTGCCGGAAGCTTTGATACGGTGACAGAGTCCGGAGTGTCACCCCCTGACAGGACACTCCGGCACGAACCGACCATCATCAGCCTTCCCTCCCGTGCACTTCCGGACAGCGACATCGTCACTGCAGCGAGGAAGCTGGGTGAGAATCTGACAAATCCTGAAGCGATTTTCAGAACAGGGACGAATAAATACTTCTTAACCGAATACATCATGCACAGATTCAACCGCTCGGGAACTGCCTGTACCGCTGATCACTTCTTCAGCAGCGAGGTCGAATACATTATCAGCGGCAAGCTGTCTGATGAGAAAAATAAAAGGCAAACCGACCTGGCACTTGAAGCAGTCCGGTCCGGTCTCAATCTGACCCATATTTATTCCGATCCTGAAAAAGTATCTGCGTTAGCCGCGGCAGCTGAAACAATCACGCCAGGTCCACTCGGTGCCGTTACGCAGTTCGCGCTTGCTGTGACGTGGGCCGCAGCGGAATCTGTAAACGATGTGAAGCTTTTGCATAAGGGCCGCAGAGTTCCTTTGGTGAAGACTCCCGTGAGCTGGGCGGTCGATCTGGAATCCATTCTGGAAGGATACAGCGGGGAAGACGGCTGCATCTACCCGCAGGCGGATACCGGACGGACATATGACGATTACCTGCGCATTCTCCTGTACGCCAAGGATGACAATATGAAAACAGCGCGCATACTTGACCTGATACAGATCAACATGCGAAAAAACTACGACGGACGATTCCTCGTACAGGAATGTGCTGCAGGTGTTTCTGTCAACGCGGATGTGGCAGGCAGAGGTCTGTCCTATGACAGAGTTTATTAGGCAAAGAGCATATGAAAATCAGAAAGATGATAAACAAAAAAGGGGTTTATACGATAGAAGCTGCCATATGCCTGCCGCTGGTCATGCTAGCGGTCATAACGCTGGGATACTTCATCGAGGCAGACTCCGCGTGGGAGAACTGCATGAATGCAGCTTTGAGAGAATGTTCCTATGCGCAGTGTTCCGGCACAGCTCTGTCTAAGATGTCGGTAGGGAGAAAACTGGTGCGGGATTCCCGGAATACCGGACAGGATGTGGACCTGCACCTTGTCAGGCGGATGTATTCCTACTCTGACGGCAGGCACACGGATCTGAACTCATTCGGTCTCAGGGTACGTGTGAACCTGCCGCTGCCGCTGGGATTCGGACGGATATTTGAATATGAAGACACCATAAAGTACCGGGATTTCACAGGTCTTCAGTACACCCGCCCTGCCCTTGGCGCGGAAGGTCTTGAGCAGGACCAGAACGCTTCGGAAGTCCGGATTTTTCCTCAAAGCGGAACGAAGTACCACGATGAAGCATGCACTTATGTCAAGGCAGCCGTACACAGCTGTGTGCTGACAAACACTCTCAGAAAACAGTATTCATCCTGCGGCATGTGCGGTTCCGGCAGTCTACCATCAGGCAGCATTGTGTTCTGTTTTAACGGGAAGGACACCTGCTACCACCGGGGGACCTGCCGTTCCATAAAACGGCACAGCATCGTCGTCGACAAAGGTGAAGCAGAAGAAAAAGGATACACGCCCTGCAGTAAATGCGGAGGGTAGATCATCAACAGCGTGAAAGACAGTGAAAGGACGAAAATATGTGGGAAAACAACGAATACAGAATGTGTTTCAGGGAAGATGCTATTTTGGATTTTGAGCGCGCCATGCTTTCTTCCGGCGAGTGCTCTTATCTGCTTCCTATGATGTTCATAAGCGGCGGTTCAAAACATGTGGTCTATTACGACTGCAAAGGCTTTGTTCCTCTTAGCAGATACCGCGTCGACAAGACTGAGGACGCACTTTTCATCCTCGAAAAGGTCCTGATCATACTGACGAATGCGATCGGATATCTGATCACTCCCGCTAAAATATTCCTGAGCACCGATACGGTGTTCTACAATGCGGAAACGGGAGAAGTCAAAATAGCCTATGTTCCTGTGCGTGAGAAGCCGGCGGGGTCAAGCAGAAATCTGCTGCGTCTGATTGCGCAGCTGAAGTCCGATATTACGGACGGCAATCAGGGATATCTGGACCGCTTCGCGGCAATCGTATATGAGAACAGTTACCACCTGCGCGATCTCACGAACAGGATGGGTCTTCTCCGGCGCGAGCTCTATCTGCAAACCAACGTCTCTTCGTGAACAGATAGCACAGAGGAACCAAATAGAGATAGACTGACCACAGAAGCGCTCCGTATCCCACTCCGAAGAATGTCAGCGGAACGGAGCAGGCAATCGCCCATGGTATGAGCCCGACGACGACGATCGTGGAATTCTCGATATCTATGGCGAGTTCCTGCCTGTTTCCGCCGGTATCGAGATACGGCTTGGTCAGCAGGTCATTGCACATAAGCGTGGCGATAGTCTGATTGCAGAACAGAATGCTGGATGCAAGTCCCAGTATCAGAGCTACTGCGAAACGGCCTATCTTCTCACAGCCTGCGGTAATCCTGCTGAGCAATCCTTCCAGCATGCCTGTCCTGCCGAAAATGCCGGAATAGGCGCACGAGATGATGAGGATTATGGCGATTTCCACCATGGAAATGAGACCGCCCCCATCCAGAATTGCGGACAGTCCCTCTCCTGTCGGATGGTAACCGAAGATCAGGACTTTGATGATTTCCATCACCGGGATTTTTTCTATTGCAAAGGCAATTACACCGCTTGCAGCGACACTGATCAGAATGGACCAGATGACGCCAACCTTCATCAGCGGCAATGCCAATATCAGAACCGCGGGCAAAAACCCCCATGGGGAGAGCGTAAACTCACTCCTGAATGTGGCGAGAAGGTCGCTGTCCACATGGCTGATGGGATTCATAAATGAAAGGACACAGTAAAACGCCAGCGTCAGAAGAGCAGGCAGCAGACCTGTTCTCATCATCAGTTTGACGTTCGCCATAATCTCTGTTTTTGTTATACCGGCGACCATATTCGCGGAAGAAGATACCGGGGATGCTCTGTCCCCGAAGTAGATACCCGACATAAGGACCCCCGCTGTGATGAGCGGGTCGACCCCGCCGCTTCTGGCCAGAGCCATAAATATTACCCCAACGGTCCCGGCAACGCCGAAGGATGTTCCGAGGGCATAGCTGAGCAGAAGCGAAAGCAGATATGCGATGATGAGAAACAGCGGCGGGACGATGACCTTCATTCCGTAAAAAACGAATACCGTAATGGTTCCGGATATTCTCCATGCCGCTGTAATTAGTCCTATTATGAGCATGACCTCAATGACGATCAGTGAATCCCTGATGGACCCCCAGCTGCTGACCGACAGTTCCTTTATCCCCTTCCCGATCGGCATGCCGAGCTGTTTGAGTCCCAGCACCGTAAACAGCAAAAGGCCGACCAGCAGAGCCCATACCATAGAGTGCCCTGTGATCAGCATTGCGATCATACTTGCTATGAATAAAATAAATGCGATTATCAAGCCCATAACGATGTCTAGTGTATATGTTCCGCTGAATTATTGCAAATGAATTTAATCTGCTTTTTCACCTCAAGGCTGTCAGGCGTAACGGCGCATTCATACGCGAGAATCTTCACGCCGGCTGCCTCTGCCTTTGCGAGCGCCTCACCAAACTGAGGATGGGTTTCATCATTCGGTGAAACGTCTTTCATCCCTTCCATCTGGACGACAAAAATCAGATACGCTTCATAACCTTCCTCGTGCGCCCTGACCAATTCGTTGATGTGCTTGATCCCCCGCTCCGTAGGGGCGTCCGGGAATCTTGCGTGCCCGTCGTTTTCCAGCGTGACACCTTTTACTTCGATAAATCCGCGCTTTCCTTCTGCCTCAATATAAAAATCGAATCTGGAGTCCCCGTATCCGACCTCAGGCTGGATGTGCAGGTTCTGATCCTCAAATCCGGGAAGCCGGATCCGGCCATCGGACAGCGCCTCTCCCACTGCTTTGTTGGGTGCCTGCGAGTCCATGTTGATCAGCAGATCGCTGCCGTCTTTAACTGCCTTTCGGACCGCCACAAGGGAAAACCGCATCTTCCGATTCCCCATTCGGCCGTCATAGTCCTCCAGATACACAGTGCTCCCGGGCAAAAGCAGTTCCCTGCACCGTCCGGTGTTCTTAACATGGACCTTGGCAGTCTCGCCATCCGGCAGCCTGACTTCGGCGACGAATCTGTTTTCACGTTTTATGAACTTGGCTTCTGCTATCTTCTCATATTTCATCAGCTTACCCTTCCGTTAGCAGGTGCGGCAGTAATGGGTCTGTGGTACTAAAAGGAGCCGCGCACCGGCATCTTCACCGGCGCTGCGGCTCCAGGTCAATCAAACTTTACTGAATCTCGTCACTCTTAGGAGGTTCAAGATCTGTTTCCGGTGCTGCCGGAGCTTCCGGTTCCGGAGCAGCCGGTGATCCGCTGTCTGCCTTCGGAGCGTCTGAAGCCGCGCCCTGAACAGTCTGCGGTCCGTCTGATGGGCTGAAATCCACGACTACGTTCTCACGTTCACGAGCGTCGTCAACTTCATACATCCTGTATTTCTCAAAGTGGAATTGATTTGCGATGAAATTAGTCGGGAATGATTCCACTGCCGTGTTCATCTGCCTTACGCATCCATTGTAGTATTTACGGCTGTTGGCAATGTCATCCTCGAACTCATTGAGCTGTCTCATCAGCGTCATGAAATTCTCATTGGCTTTGAGCTCAGGATAAGCTTCTGCTGTCGCGACAATCGAACCGAGTGAAGCACCCAGTGCCTGGTTTGCCTCGATTTTCTCGTTCGGAGACATCGCGTCATAGTTTCTGGTGCGGAGCTTTGTAATCTTCTCAAAAGTACTGCTTTCGTGCTCTGCATATGCCTTTACTGTGTTGACCAGATTAGGAACGAGATCCCATCTCTTCTTCAGATAGACATCCATCGTCGCGAATGCTTCCTCTATTCTGTTCTTCATTCTGATGAATTTGTTGTACGCACCAATTCCCCAGATCAGAAGAATAATGATGATAATAATGATGATGATTCCCAGTGTCATTCCATCTCCTCCTTTTTATTCAAAAGATATCTTTTGTGATACTTTAATCTAACGTACTCCATAATCTTGTTGTAGTAGACCGGATTGCTCAGTCCCCCGACAACGCCGACCACCGGCAGTCCCTGGATGAACTTCAGCACGAGCATATCCAGCGCAAAATCATCTGCGGTCACGCCAATCTGTGTCTGCACTGCGTCTATGTCGGGTTCCCCCGGATCCCGCAGAAGCTGTTCCACCTCAAGATCGGCGGCAATCCACTTATCGCGTCTGGATATTGCTGCGGACATCATCTTGAGGATGAGAACCCGCTCTCCAGATTTATTGTAATCATAACCGTACTTCAGTGCAACCTCATAAATCGACTGAAGAATGAATCCTATAAACAGCACAACATCCGGCAGACCGATGCCGAGCACTCCGAGGCCCACTCCTTCGGCTGTCGTGATGATCGATTTCCATCTCTTCGAAGATGATACGTTGCTGCGGAACTTCCGGAGTTCTCTGCGGGTCTGGATGCTGTCCACTGCTGAGTCCTGACTCTCAAAATCCTTCAGAAGCCTGTCTTTGCTGTAGGTCTTCTCTATTACATCAACACCCTTCTCAAAGATGATGTTAAACGCAGTCGCAAAAGCAGCGCGAAGGTTCACATATATCTTCTCAGGGATAATGCTCTCGATCGCGTTCTTCCAGGCTTTATCAGAAGCCATTGCCTGCTTCTGAATTTTTTTCTCCTGTTTCGCTATGTACTTGAGTTCCTTTTCACAGGCCAGTCTGAATTGTTCATCATTCATCGTTCAGTGTGAAATCGTTCCTTCCAGCGCATCAGCGCGACTTTCTGTCTTCCATAGCGACATAATCCCGCCTTTCCTGAACAGAATTATAGGCCGGACGCATCAGTTTGCCGCCATTCACTATCTCCTCGAGCCTGTGTGCAGTCCACCCTGCAAGCCTTGCCGTAGCAAACAGCGGTGTTGCGACATCAGTATCGATATCCAGAGCACTGTACACAAACCCAGAGTACAGATCCACATTGGCCGGCATGAGAATCTCCCTGCCGTGCACCTCCGCATACAGTTCAGGTGTCCGGCGCTCTATGTAGTCGCACAGAACAAAATCTTCTATCCTGTCATTGGATTCCGCCAGCTGTTTTGCCATCCCCTTCAGGATCTTCGCACGCGGATCTGACTTGGTGTATATGGCGTGTCCCATGCCGTAGACGAGACCTGTTCTGTCATTGGCTTCACCCTTCAGTATCTTGACGATATAATCGTCCAGCGCTGAGTGCTTGCCCACGTCCTTGACATGCTCTTTGATATCGCGGATCATATTGATTACCGCAATATTCGCGCCGCCGTGCTTAGGGCCTTTGAGAGAACCTACAGCAGCGGCAATCGCCGAATAAGTATCCGTTCCCGTAGATGAGATAAGATGCGTTGTAAAGGAGGAGTTGTTTCCTCCGCCGTGCTCCGCATGAAGCATCATGCAGATGTCCAGAATCTTCGCCTCGAATTCTGTGTACTCTCCCATCGGGCGCAGCATTCTGAGGATATTCTCCGATGTGGACAGTTCCCTGATCGGGTCGTGCAGATGCAGACTCTTCTTGTCATAGTAACTGCTCTTCGCCTGATAGGCGTAGCAAATGATTGCCGGAAAATAACCCATGAGGCTCATGGACTGCCGAAGCACGTTGGACAGGGATACATCGTCCGGATTGTCATCAAAACTGTACAGCGCAAGAACACTTCTCGCCAGTTTGTTCATGATGTTCTTTGACGGAGCCGTCAGAATCATATCCCTCGCGAATCCGCTCGGCAGTTCTCTGTGATCCCCCAGCAAGTCATTAAACGTATTCAGTTCCTTTCTGGTCGGAAGATCGCCCATCATAAGCAGATAAGCTGTTTCTTCAAAGCCGAAACGCTTTTCGAGAAGAACATTGTTTACTAGATCTTGTATGTCATATCCTCTGTAAAAGAGTCTTCCTTCCACGGGCACCTTATTGCCCTGTTCGTCCTTTTCGTAACCGATTACTTCTCCAATATGCGTAAGCCCTACGACCACACCGGTGCCATTGGAATTACGCAGACCCCTTTTGACATCGTTTTCGATGTACTTCTGTTCCTGTATCTTATTGTTGGCAGCAAGTTTTTTAGCTCCGCTGTCATAAAAAGATCCCTCGGTCTGTTTCAGCCTTCCTGTTTTCACTTTTTCATGATTGTCTTTATTCTTTTTCTCGGTCTTGTGAACTGCGTTCCTGACTTCTTCTCTTTTTACTCTTAATTTTTCGAGCATCAGAAACCCCCTTCCATCAAGATGTTTATCGTGTTAAAGCAGTATTGTGATTATACCATAAACCGATGCCGAATGAAAGTGCCGCTCTATTTCAGCGTTAAATTCACTGTGATGATATCACTGACAGAGTCTATGATATCCAGATTGATTTTGATATCGCCATTCGCCAGAGCCTTGTATACGTCATCATACTGGTTCTGCGTCAGATTCTTAAGATGGTTGTGCTTCAGCTCAAGCCCAATCCCATTGTTGTGGGCGTTGTATTCTATAACGGTTCCGCCCGGGAATTTGTCATCTGCGTATCCGTCGAGTATTTCTTTGATTGCATCCTTAATGTTGTAAACCGCGGATGTAATGACTTTATCTGATTTGCCGCTCTGGTCTGTGCAGCTGCCGATTACTTTACCGTCTTCTGCCTCTGCCGCCTCGATGACCGGCTCCTGAATATTTCTTCCCGCTGCGAAGATCACCTGCGCGCCGTCCTGATACATTGCAGATGCAGTCTTATACACTGCGTCTCTGTCAGCAGGGTTCTCGCAGTACTTATATTCCAGTGTCACCGGAACACCGATTTCCCCTGCCGCACGTTCGGCGCCCATCACATATCCGTATCCAAAGGCCTTGATATCTTCCGCTTTGCTTTCACCAATGAAGCCGAGTTCCGTCGAGCCGTCGATGACAGCCGCATACCCGGCCAGATAGCCCGCCTGTCCTGAATCAAAGGAAACAGCAGCTGTGTTCTGAAGGATCAGAATATCTCCGTTATCCGGATCATATGGATCTGCGTCGATCAGGGCGAACTTGATCTCAGGGTATATTTCCTGCATTTCATAAACAGCATTTGCCATTTTATTGTTGTCCACCATGACAACTTTCGCACCCTTGTTGATTGCCGTTTTTATGGCGTCGATAAAAGCTGCGTCCGTCTGCTCCGCGGCTTTGTAATACTTGTGGGAGATGCCGTGGGTTCCCCCGAATTCCGTGATCGCGTTCCATGCGGTTTCACTGTGTCCGCCGTCCATGATCAGACTGTCATCGGTAACGAGCGCAATCTCATATTTCACATTCTCCTCAGGAAGCGCTTCCTCCTCCTCGGCGCATCCTCCGAGCAGCACAGCAAAAGCAAGAACCATAATGCTGCCTGTTATGATTGCTAAGATTCTATTCATCAGTAATTTCTTCATAACTTCTTCCCCCTCAGTAAATCTCCGGCCTTCTGTGTTTCAGCAAAGGCAGCTGGTTTCTTATTTTATCCACATAATCGGGATCGATATCCCCGTAGACCACGCATTCTTTTTCATCCGCATGCGCTATGAACTGTGACCATGGATCAGCGATACAGGAGTTGCCGTAAGCTTTGAAAATGCCGTCCTCGACCTGTGCCGGCGCATTGGCCGCGAAGTACACCTGATTGTCCATGGCTCTGACCTGCATGAGCTTATCCCAATGAACAGGTCCCGTCGTCGTATTGAACGCCGCGGGCAGAACGATCAGTTTGGCCCCTTCCAGAGCCATCTTCCTGCTCAGCTCAGGGAAGCGCACATCGTAGCAGATTGCAACCCCGATCCTGCAGAATTCGGTATCGATGACTGTGACGCTGTCACCCGCGGTAAGTGTATCTGACTCCATGAATCTGTAACCGTCCACGTCTATATCGAAGAGATGCACTTTTCTGTGTCTTCCGATGATCTCTCCATTCCTGTCAAAGCAGAAGCAGGTATTGTACACCTTGCCGTCCGCGAGCTCAGCGATCGTTCCTCCGATGAGGTATATTCCCAGTTCCCGCGCTATTCCCGACATAAATGTTACGCACCTTCCGTCCGGCGCCTCCGCAAACAGCCTGAAATAATCATTGGAGTACGGGCAGTTCCACATCTCGGGAAGTGAAATAACCTGAGCGCCCCCTGCGGCAGCTTCCCTGATGTATTGTTCTGCCTTTGCGATATTGGCGTCCTTATCGGGCGATCCTCCGATCTGGCACAATCCTAATCTGAACATTTCATTACCTCCAGAAATTCTCTTGTCATTCTTCCTGTGAGACCCCAGATGATTCTCCCGTTCACATCAAACACCGGAACAGGAGCCTTGCCGTCTTTCCATTTGTATGCCTCGCCGCTTGTGACCCTGTCATACGGGAAGTCTTCAGCCGGCACTTCCTTCAGATCGTTCCAGTAAACTTCCCATTTCACCTTCATCAGGTCCTCCACAGGCACAGTGAACACCTCGTCCACCTCGGCCCTGCTGATGTTCATGCGGGAGTATTCTTCTCTGCTGAGGATGCCTGCAAAACAGTGTATCTGTGAGCCTGCCCGGGTTCCTATCGTTATGACCTCGGAAATCACTTCTATATTATCCGGGCATATTCCGAGTTCCTCGCACGTCTCCCTGAGCGCCGCTTCCAGAGGTGTCTCGCCTTTCTCGATCTGTCCTCCCGGGAAGCACACCTCGCCCGGCTGTCTGTCCAGCTTCTGCGCGCGCACCTCGTACAAGATCTGCGGTCCCCTGCCGTCATCAAAATCAACAAGGGGCAAAATCACCGCAAAGTGCTTTGTCCAGCTTTCGCCGATCGGCGTATGATTGGTGAATCTGTTTCTTATATCTTCCAGTTTGATCATTATTTCTCTCTGTCTGCCCGTGCTTTTCTCGTCGCAGCCTGATCGGACAGTCTTCTTCGGTACAGTATGTTCAAAAGCGACGCAAGCAGCACCAGAATGATCCCTATGACCGTGTTCCACAGAATGGTTTCATGGAGCACGATCACCGCGATGACCGGCGCAATTGCGGGCTTCAGGAAAAAGGCGAAGGATCCGGTCGACGCGTCGGACAGTTCGATCGATCTGAAGTAGCAGTAGTAACCCAATCCTGTTACCATGACTCCCGTATACAGGATGATCGGAATGTTGTCCGCCGTCCCTGCAATCACGGGTCTTCCCATGAACAGCATCAGAATCAGCAGGGCTCCCGCTCCGAGAAGGAAGCTTATGCTCGTCTGCGCAATCGGGCCCAGCCTTTCCTGGCTGACCTTGCCCAGAACTGTGTAAAGCCCGAAGAACATCGCCGATACGATCATCAGCAGCATGCCCGCCCAGGAATTGCCCGCCTGTATATCCCACGGCCGCAGCATGAAGAAGATTCCCGCCAGAGCTACTGCCAGAATGACGAACTTCTCCCTGTTGAGTTTCTCACTGGTCATAAAGTGCGCGAAAACCATTGTAAAGAACGGATTTACGCATATGAGTACGGACACTGTTGACGCGTTGCACATCATGATCGAAATCTGGAACAGACTCATGCTGATGGTGACGCCGACGATACCTACGCCGGCCAGCACCAGAATGTCTCTCCCTTTCAGTCTGACTCCCCGCTTTCTCATCTGCCCCGCCGCAAAAGGCAAAAGCACCACGCCGCCTATGAGAAATCTCAGAAAGGTAAGCTGAAATGGATCAAGATCATTTCCGCCGATCTTGCATGAGACCTCCATAGTGCCGAACAGTAATGCAGTTATGATTACGAATAGATATGCCTTTCTCATTTATCTGTCAACTGGTAACGCCTTTGTATATCCGTTAAAAGTGGCGGTGAACACACCGCCACTCGTCGCTATTTCTCTTCTGTCTTCTGTTAGTTCAGAATCTCACAGCCGTCGAAGTTCACGCCGATCATCTCTTCTTTTTCAGCGCTTACGCTTACGACGAAATCCAGGTCATAAATCTCGGAAATGGCTTTGAGCCTGTCGATGAATTCCGGAAGATCCCCGAGACTCACGTCCGCATGCTTGAGTATGCTGTCGATAAAGATCGTCTCAATATCGTGATCGGAACTGATGATTCCGTAAATAAATCCGATGTATTCGTCGATGTTGGTGATATGCTCGAAATCCTCCATGCAGATAACTCTGATCCTGTATGAAAGCTCATACATCAACCTGTGGTTCTTGTTGATGAAGACGATGCTCCCATCACAGGTCTTGATGCTCTCATTCGCGAGCTGAATCATCTGATTCGTCTTGCCGCTTCCTTTATGTCCTATAAGCAATTGCACCATAGCTCTATCCTCCTGTGATCTGATCCAAATTTCGCTTGCAATAATTATAAACCATCTGCCATTTACGGGCAAGGTTAATTTGCTCCCGGAATCAATCCGAAACAGTCTGCTGTTTCAGTCTGAGCTGACCGCACGCCCCGTCGATCTGGCTGCCCAGCTGGCGCCTTACCGTCGCCGGAATGCCTGCTGTTTCAAGCATCCCCGCGATTTCCTGCGCACGTCTTCTGCTGCTCCCGCTGAAGCCTGTTTCATCCACTTTGTTGAGTGGTATCAGGTTCACATGGCAGAGCATTCCGCTGAGTTTTTCCGTCATCAGCCGCACATCTTCGTCCGAGTCGTTTTCCCCTTCTATCAGAGCGTACTCGAATGTGACCCGTCTGTGGGTTTTCACCGTGTATTCCCGGGCTGCTTCAATCAGTTCATCCACCGGATACTTCCTGTTTACCGGCATGATTCTGCTCCTGCCTTCATCTGTCATCCTGTGAAGGGAAATCGCCAGATTCACCTGCGGGAAATCCTCCCCGAACTGCCTGATCATCGGGATGATTCCGCTAGTCGAAACAGTCATATTTCGCCAGCCCATATTCCGTCCCTCTTCCGCATGCAGCAATCTGAGGAATCCGGCGACATTCTCATAGTTATCAAACGGTTCTCCCATGCCCATGATGACAATGTGACCGACCTTCTCTCCTGTTACCCGCTCGGCCTCCAGAACCTGTCCCAGCATCTCGCCGGCGCTCAGGTTTCTCACAAATCCGCCGAGCGAGGACGCACAGAATCTGCACCCCATCCTGCATCCGACCTGGGAGGAGACGCACAGGGAATTGCCGTAGGAGTACTTCATGAAGACGCCTTCAAATGTGTCTGCTGCTGTCCGGCCGTCCACCGACCCTGACTGGCCGTCCGTCTGTTCTGCCGGGCCGGCCGCTTCAAACAGAATCTTCCGTGTTCCGTCGCTCGGATCTTCCTGCACTTTTACCGCCCTGCATCCGCCGACCTGCGCACAGCCCTTCAGCTTTTCCCGCAGCGCCTTCGGGAGATCCGTCATCTCATCGAAACTCGATGCGCCGCGATTCAGCCACACAAAAATCTGTTTGCCGCGGAAAGGTTTCTCACCAATCTCAACGGCAAACTGCTTCACCTCATCTATTGTCATGCCAAGTAACGTCTGCATGTCTTCCTCTCTCAATACAGTCGGAAGTTATTGCGCACCTTGCGCTTCGGCTTGCTGGAACGAACTTTTCCTCTGACTCCCCTGACGCCGTCCGGATCCTCATCTGATTCCTTGCGTGTCTCCCTGATCTGACCTCTCCAGCCCGGGTGCATCTGGTCCAGATAAGCCTCGATGCAGATCCAGTCGTTTTCAGGGTGCTCAGAAGCAATGCCGGGATAAAAATGCTCCACATACTCTTCAATGAGTATGCGGGACAATTTTTTGAGACGGCCTTTGCCGGAATAGTCCAGAGCCATGCCAAACTCTTCGATTGCCTTTGCAGTATCTTTGTCTTCCATGATGGCGGCGGCCAGTTTCGGGTCGGCGGCTACATCCGCTGCAGTAATGCGCAGTTTCTCACCGTATCCTTCCAGAAGGTCGATGAGATCTTCCGGATCGATTCCGAACTTAATCGACAGATAGTCGATGTCCCTGCCGACCGTCACATACAAATCGAAGAGCGCGGTGTGGTCCTTCACATCACGCTCTGCGAGTCTTCTGAGGTTATCAATACTTGTACTCATATCATCACCATCTGCGCTCCGCAGCGCAGCAACCGTGCAGTCTTACACGCGCTGAAGCGCGAGACCGCTCTTGTGGCCGTTCAGGTTGACCTTGGCCAGTTCGCCGTCTGCCGCATCTCCGCCGCAGATTTCAACCGCCAGCGTCTCCTTCATGATGTAGTCCTTATGGGCGTCTACGGCTGCCGCGACCTCTTCATCCGCTTCAAGGAAAATCCTGATGTTATCCATCATCTCATAATCGTTCTGCTTACGCATCTGCTGAACCTTGGAAATCAGCTCACGGGCAAGGCCTTCCTTCTCAAGCTCCGGCGTGATCGTCGTATCCAGGATCGTGAATACGTTGTTCTCCATCGCCACAGCAAATCCTTCCTTGGCGTCGATGCGTACGTCCACCATATCCGGGGTGATGTCCACATCCTCGCCGTTCAGATTCAGGGTCAGCTTGCCGTTCGCGTCGAGCTGTGACATGACTTCCTTAGGATCTGCCTTTGCCATTGCCGCACCGAAGGCTTTGATGTTTTTGCCCAGAACCGGTCCCGCCTGCCTGAAGTTCGGCTTCAGGGAGAAGTTCATATATTCATCCAGATCGTTTTCGAAGACGACCTTCTTGATGTTCAGTTCCTCCATGACCAGCGGCGTCAGGTCGCTGATAATCTCCTCGTACTTTCCGTCGATCAGAACGGACTGGAGCGGCTGGCGCACCTTGATCTTTTCCTTTTCACGTGTGCCGCGGCCGAGGGCAACGAGTGTACGGACGAGGTCCATTCTCTCCTCCACCGCTTCATCGATCAGTGATTCGTCTGCTTCCGGGAAGTAGTCCAGATGTACGGACTCCCCGCCTGTCAGATTGATGTACATCTCATCTGAGAGGAACGGCGCGAACGGAGCAATCAGTTTGGAGATGCCGACCAGCAGTTCATACGTCGTCGCATATACCGCCTTCTTGTCATCCGTCATCTCTTCACCCCAGAAACGGCGGCGCGCACGGCGGATGTACCAGTTGCTCAGGTCTTCGCCCACGAATTCCTGAATCGCTCTTGTCGCTCTCATGTGATCGTACTCGTCCATCGCATTGCGGACACTTCTGACCGTCCTGTTGTACTTCGAAAGAATCCATCTGTCGAGTTCCGGTCTGTCAGCATACGGTACTTCCAGTGAAGCAAAATCAACATCGTCTTCGTTTGAATAGAGAACGAAGAAGTTGTATACGTTTTTCAGTGTTCCGAAGAACTTGCTTACGATATCTACAAGTCCGTCCTCATCGAACTTGGTCGGAGACCATGCCGGTGACGTGCACATCAGGTACCATCTGGTAGCGTCTGCGCCGTACTTGTCCAGCATCTCGAACGGATCGACGGTGTTGCCCACGTGTTTGGACATCTTCTTGCCTTCCTTGTCGAGGATCAGGTCGTTTACGAGAACGTTTTTGTAAGGAGCCGTTCCCTTGACGAATGTTGAGATCGCCATCAGGGAATAGAACCATCCTCTCGTCTGGTCGATGCCTTCGCAGATGAAGTCGGCTGGGAAGAGTTCCTTGTCGAATATGTCCGCATTCTCAAACGGATAGTGCCACTGCGCGAAAGGCATGGCGCCGGAGTCGAACCAGCAGTCCATAACTTCCGGGATTCTGTGCATCGGCTTGCCGCAGACCGGGCAGGTGAACGTTACGTCGTCCACATACGGTCTGTGCAGTTCGATGCTGTTATCGATATCTTCATTGGCCTTTTCGACCAGTTCATCTCTGCTTCCTACGCATTCCAGATGCCCGCACTCGCATCTCCAGATCGGAATCGGCGTACCCCAGTATCTGTTTCTGGAGATTGCCCAGTCCTTGACCTCTTCCAGCCAGTTTCCGAAACGCTTCT
>CACYBO010000088.1 GCA_902772685.1 uncultured Eubacteriales bacterium
CTCATGGAGAGATACAAGATCCAGGCAAGCAAGAAGGTCAGAAACTATCCGTTCCTCATGGGACAGGGCGTATGGATGGATTCCGACAAACTGAAGGAAGACGATACTGTCGGAGAGGTCCTCAAACACGGAACACTGAGCGTGGGCTTCATCGGACTTGCTGAGACGCTCAAGTCTCTTATGGGTGTGCACCACGGTGAAAGTCCGGAAGCGCAGAGCCTGGGACTCGAGATCATCGGTTTCATGAGAAAGAGACTGGATGAAGAGTCGAAGAAGACAGGATTCAACTATACACTTCTGGCGACACCGGCAGAAGGTCTGTCAGGGAGATTCGTAAGAATCGACAGAGCGAAGTACGGAGTAATTGAGGGAGTAACGGACAGAGAGTACTATACCAACTCATTCCACATTCCTGTATACTTCAATATCAATGCTTTTGAAAAGATCAAACTGGAGGCGCCTTATCACGCTCTGACAAATGCGGGCCACATCAGCTACATTGAGCTTGACGGGGATCCGACGAAGAATCTCGATGCTTTCGAGCAGGTCGTAAGATGCATGAAGGAAAGCGGCGTAGGATACGGCAGCATCAACCATCCGGTAGACAGAGACCCTGTGTGCGGATACACCGGAATCATCGATAATGAGTGCCCGTGCTGCGGCAGAACAGAAGATGACGGCGATACGGGATTCGAGAGAATCAGACGAATCACAGGTTATCTGGTAGGTACGATGGATCACTGGAATGACGCCAA
Source organism: uncultured Eubacteriales bacterium (assembly GCA_902772685.1). Taxonomy (GTDB): domain Bacteria; phylum Bacillota; class Clostridia; order Peptostreptococcales; family Anaerovoracaceae; genus Lentihominibacter. The sequence continues at coordinate 756 of CACYBO010000088.1, forward strand.
GACTGCTGAGGAAAAGGACAGAGTCAAGCATTCACTTGGAAACGAGGCTATGGAGCAGCTGGACGAGGCTGCAGAGTAAGCTCTGACAACTGAGAAAGGACGATAAAATGGCAGATTCAATCAGAATCGCCGGCATAATGAGAGAATCGATCGTTGACGGCCCGGGCATTAGATTTGCAGTCTTCTGCCAGGGCTGTCCTCACGATTGCCCCGGGTGCCACAACCCCGAGACTCATGATTTTGCGGGCGGAAATGATATATCGGTAGACAGGCTTCTGGAGGAGTTCGATAAGAACCCGCTCCTCGCCGGAGTGACATTTTCGGGCGGGGAACCGATGTGCCAGGCGGAGGGGTTCGCCGCCCTCGGCAGAGGCATCAAGGAGAGAGGCAAAACCATCACAATATACAGCGGATACACGCTGGAACAGCTGCTGCGCATGGCTAAGGAAGATGAGAATATCAAAGAACTTCTGTTTCTGTGCGATCTGCTCATCGACGGGCCGTTTGTGCAGGCGAAAAGGGATCTCACACTCAAGTTCCGGGGCAGTTCGAACCAGAGACTCATAGATATGCCGAAGACCTGGAAAGAAGGCCGTATCGTGCTCTGGGATGAGTAAAAAAGATTTTCTTGCATCGGCATGGTCCATATGCTATAATCTCAAATGTTCGAGCCAGAAATTATGCGGAACGCATTAATATACCAAAAAGCAAGGAGGTGCGCCAGATGTCAAACAAATGCGAAATTTGCGGAAAGGGTCAGGTTTCCGGTAACAACGTATCCCACTCAAACAGACACACAAAGAGAAAGTGGAATGCAAATATTCAGAGCGTCAGAATCAATGACAACGGAACAGTAAGAAGAGCAAAGGTCTGCACAAGATGCCTCAGATCAGGCAAAGTTGAGCGTGCTCTCTAATCAGGACCTATACACCTGCGTGACGCAGGTGTTTTTTTATTGCCGTTTTTATGGTACAATCCAGATATGTTCAACAGAGATACCGACATAGGACAGATACGCTTCTCACCGGGCGTCATAGAGAGGATCATTAAAGATGCTGTCAGCGGATGCGACGGCAAGGTTACCCTTGAGAACTATAAGGGAAGATACATGGGAATGGTTTCCGGAGCAGGCTATTCGCTGGATGAGACAAAAGAAGGTCTCGATATCATCATCTACATCGTAATCGCCTTTGGCGCGGGAATCAGCAGATACACGAGACAGATCATCGAATATGTGACGGACAATGTTGAGAACGTTATGGGCGAAAAACCTCACAGCGTGAAGATCATTATCACAGGCGTTCAGTCCAAGAAGGAAAAAGTGAAGAGACATATCGAAGTCACAGAGTCGGGAATAGTAGAGGAACAGTAATCAAAGACAGGGATGGAGCTTCAGGATAAGATCACAACTCTAAAAGGGGTAGGGCCGAAAAAGGCGGAAGCTTTTGCGCGGCTGGGAGTGGATACAGTCGAGGATCTGATATTCACATTCCCGAGAATATATGAAAACAGGAAGCAAATCGTACCCATAGCAGACCTCAGGGAAGGGGAAGACGCCCTCTTCGAAGGTGAAGTCAGTCTGATCACCACAGGCGGATTCTACAGAAAAAGAGGCAGCAGGGTGCTTAAAATGCTCATAACAGACGATACAGGCTCAATTGAGGTTGTATTTTTTAATGCGGCGTATCTGGCAAAGACCATACACATGGGGGACAGACTGGCGTTCTACGGCAAACCGTCGTTCAACCGGGATCATCTGCAGGTGATCCATCCGGAATTCGAAAAGGCGGAAACGGTACAGACGGGAATCCTGCCGATTTATCCTCTGACCAGCGGGATCACCCAGAGGGAAATGAGGAGACTGCAAAAGCTCATCAGCCCGCTTTACGGGGAGGTTGAGAGCATCCTCAGCGACGAGACCGTAAAGAGAAACAACCTGTGCGGAATGGAGTACGCCATAAAGAATGTGCATTTTCCGGAGGAGAGGCAAAGCTATAACGAGGCCAAGTACAGACTAGTCTTTGACGAATTCATGACCCTGGAGACGGGACTCATGGCATCGAAGATGAGGGAAGATGACTATGAAAAGGGCACCAGATTCGAAGACGACGGCTGTGAGAATGCTTTCATAGAGGCTTTGCCGTATTCTCTCACGAACGCCCAGCGGCGCTGCGTGAAGGAGATCATGGCGGATCTTACATCCGAAAGGCCTATGAACAGACTGATACAGGGAGATGTGGGCTCCGGAAAGACCGCCCTGGCTCAGATCGCCATGTACAAGGCGGTCAGAAGCGGTTACCAGGCGGTTATGATGGCGCCGACGGAAATCCTCGCCAGACAGCATTACGAAGGTCTGAAGAGCGATTTCGCCGCCTATGGAATCAACACGGGATTTCTGTCAGGAAGCATGAAGGCATCTGAGAAACGTCAGGTGCTGCAGGGACTCGAAGATGGGACGATTCAGGTGCTGATCGGGACGCATGCTGTCATACAGCCCGAGGTTGAATTCAGGAATCTCGGTCTTGTGATCACCGATGAACAGCACCGGTTCGGCGTCAGCCAGAGGATAAAACTCAAAGACAAGGGAGACCGTGCCAATGTGCTCGTTATGACAGCCACTCCCATACCGCGTACGCTGGCGGTGGTCCTGTACGGGGATATGGATGTTTCGGTAATCGATGAGATGCCTCCGGGACGCGTGCCTGTCATCACAAAGCGCGCTTCAGGGGCAGCAGAGCGGGAGCGGTGCTATGAGTTTGTGGAACGGCAGATCAGAGAGGGACATCAGATTTATGTTGTAACGCCTCTCATCGATGAGTCGGAGGCTATGGACGCCAGATCTGCGAAGCAGGTTTACGAGGAACTCTCTAAGAGGTTCCGCCGCACAGAGATGATACACGGCGGTATGAAGCAGGCAGAGAAAGATGAAATCATGGCCGGGTTCAGTGCAGGCGAGATAGATGTTCTCGTCGCTACAGTCGTGATAGAAGTTGGAATCAACGTTCCCAATGCCACAGTCATGGTCATCGAGAACGCGGAGAGATTCGGGCTCGCACAGCTGCATCAGCTGAGAGGGCGGGTCGGCAGAGGAAAAGCCCAGTCATACTGCTTCCTGATTATCGAAGGGCAGTCGGAACTCGCTGAAAAGCGCGGCGAGATCATGGAGAAGTCATCGGATGGATTCTACATCGCGGAGGAGGACCTGAAACTCAGAGGTCCCGGAGAGATTTTCGGAACACGTCAGCACGGCCTGCCGGACATGAGGATCGCGGACATGGTAAAACACATGAATGTGCTGAATGCCGCGAGGGATGAAGCGAAGGCGCTTCTGGAGGAGGATCCGCATCTCCTCAGACCGGAGAACCAGCCGCTGAAGCGGAGAGTAACAAAACTCTTCGGTGAGGATCTGTCCCTGAATCTGTAAATACAGAAATGAGGATGTGAAATGAGAGTAATAGCAGGAAAATACAAAGGCAGGAAACTCTATTCCCCTGAAGACAGTAGCGTACGGCCTACGACTGACAAAGTCAAGGAGGCCATGTTCAGTATTCTTACCAATGAAACCTATGGCGCACGCGTACTTGATCTGTTCGCCGGCAGCGGCGGTCTTGGGATAGAGGCGCTCAGCCGCGGTGCGGAATACTGCCTGTTTGCAGATTCTTCACGCAGGAGTCTGAGCCTGATCAAAATGAATCTGCAGCACTGCAAAGTGGAAGAGAATACAAAAGTCGTTGCGGGGGATTACAGCAAAGTGCTCAAAAACCTCGCC
>CACYBO010000089.1 GCA_902772685.1 uncultured Eubacteriales bacterium
CAGCCGCCGATGGTAGAAGAGTACAGGAAGAGAATGTTCTACGCGGCAGAGCGGATCAACAAGATCCCGAAACTCAGCGTCATCTACCCGCCGAAAGGAAGCTTTTATCTCTTCATCAACATCAAAGGCACCGGACTGAACTGCGTTGACGCGGCGGACATGATTCTCCGCGAGGCCCACGTGCTGACCCTGCCGGGCAACGCCTTCGGCGAGTGCGGTGAGGGCTATGTCCGAATCGCCTGCACGGTAGGAATCGACACTCTGAAGGAAGCCTTCGACAGGATCGAGAAAGCACTGGCTGATTAAGTCTTCCCAACTGCGGTCAGAGGGACCGCGTTGAAATATACTCACACAAAGAGCCCCGCCGCAGCGGGGCTCTTTGCTATACGCGGGCGGCCGCATGTGGTACAATTAAAGGGAGAAAAAACGGACTTGATGCTTTTGCATCGGGCGGCAGTCCGGATGCTTTTGCATGAGTGGAGAGGAGAGTCTTATGGCGAAAGGTTCCAATCAGAAACTGAAGATGCTCTATCTGATGAAGATATTCATGGAGGAGACGGATGATGATCACGCGCTGACGATGCCGGAACTCATCGGAAAGCTGAACGCATACGGAGTCAACGCTGACAGGAAGACGATTTACATGGACCTGGAGGAGCTGCGTCACTTCGGCGTGGACATCATCAGCGAACAGCAGGGGCGCAAGTGGTACTACTATGTGGGCGCCAGGGACTTCGAACTGCCGGAGCTGAAGCTACTGGTGGATTCAGTGCAGTCGGCGAAGTTTATGACGGATAAGAAATCGAACGAGCTGATTGGAAAAATCGAGTCTCTCGCCAGCAGACACGAGGCGAAGAAACTGCAGAGGCAGGTTTTCATCACCGGCCGTGTGAAGACGATGAATGAGAGCATCTACTACAATGTGGACAAGCTGCACGAGGCGATCGGCACGAACAGCCAGATCAGGTTCAAATACTTCAAGTGGAACGTGGACAAGGAGATGGAACTGCGCAGGGACGGCGCTTGGTATCAGACCAGCCCGTGGGGGCTGATGTGGGATGATGAGAATTACTATCTCGTCGCATTCAGCTCCGAGGACGGCAAAATCAAGCACTACCGCGTGGATAAGATGCTGAATATCTCCACCGTCGATGAGCGGCGTGAGGGGCAGGAGGAGTTCAGGAAGTTCAATCTGCCGCACTACACGAGGACACTGTTCGGCATGTTCGGGGGAGAAGAGAAAAAAGTCACCATCGAAGGGGTCAACGACATGGTCAGCGTCATGATTGACCGGTTCGGAAAGGATATCATCATCGCGCCTGTCGATGAGGACCACTTCGAGATTACTGTAAATGTGGCCGTCAGCCCGCTGTTCTACGGCTGGATCATGGGACTGGGAGACGGCGTGAAGATAACTGCTCCTGAAGACGTGGTTGAGGAGATGCGGCAGGAGGTCAGAAGGCTGGCGGAGCAATATCTGTAGGGACGTCGCGCAGACTCTGTATTTCGGATTAATTGTCGCCGGACAGGCGACCCGCTGATGCTTTTGCAAGGCTATAATCAGAACAGAAGGTAGCCGAAAGGCCATGTGAAAGCAGATGCCCGGAGCGGGGCGGCAGAAGGTCGACCAAAGAAGGGCAGGGATAGGAGGTAACTATGTTAGGAACAATCGCAGGAGATATTATAGGGAGCCCATACGAGCACCACAACATCAAATCGAAGGAATTCAGGCTGTTTCGCATCAGGTCGAGATTTACCGACGATACAGCAATGACAGTCGCGGTCGCCGAGGCACTGCTCGATGCAAAAGCATCCGGGGCGTTAGATGACGAAGCCGCAGTGAAGGATCTGCTCATCGATTCCATTCACAGCTGGGGGCAGAGATATCCGAACGCCGGATACGGCGGCACCTTCCGCCATTGGCTGGAATACGGTCTGCGCGAGCCGTACGGCAGTTATGGCAACGGTTCCGCAATGCGCGTCTCGCCGGCCGGATGGATCGCTGACGATATGGAAACCGTCAGGAAGGTCGCACGATGGACCGCGGAGGTAACCCACGATCATCCGGAGGGAATCAAAGGTGCGGAAGCAGTTGCGGCAGCTATCTTCATGGCGCGCAAAGGCGCTTCGAAGGAGGAAATCAAGGAGTACGTCGTTTCCGAGTTCGGATATGATCTGGACAGAACGTGTGATGAGATAAGGCCGGCATATACCTTCGATGTTTCCTGTCAGGGGAGTGTGCCGGAAGCGATTATCGCCTTTCTGGAAGGAGAGGATTTCGAGGACGTGATCAGAAATGCGGTATCCCTGGGAGGCGACAGCGACACGATCGCCGCTATGGCGGGATCCATCGCAGAAGCGTACTACGGTGTGCCGGAGAACATCAAAGACGGGTGTATGGCGAAACTCACGGATGATATCATCGAAGTGGTTGCGGAGTGGTACG
>CACYBO010000090.1 GCA_902772685.1 uncultured Eubacteriales bacterium
ACTGCTACGATCAGTCCTACGATCGCTGCGCAAACAGCAATCACAGCTATTCCTTTCATTTTTAGTAGTACCTCCTCCTCGCACCAGGTCGATTATTTATCCGTTCTGTAACGATGTTTAAGAGGCGCCTTGTCTGACACCTCTTAAATAAACCGCCTTATGCGAAAATATTTAAAACAACTATTAATAAACGTTTTATTCTACCGCCACCAGTACAATGGAGATCAGTATAAACAGGACAGCTGTAACGGTAGCTATCTTGCTGAGGAGCGCATCATAACCTGAGCTTCTCTTCTTACCAAAGAGCTGCTCTGCGCCTCCGCCGATCGAACCTGACAAACCGGCACTCTTGCTTTCCTGAAGCAATATGCTGATAATCAGTACTATACTGGCAACTAAAAGAATTATCTTAAGGGTTAAAGTCATTTCTTATCTCCTCCTGCTCTAACTGTCACAGTTTATCATGCAGGATAAGCAAAATCAACATCTTTTATCCTATTTCTTAAGATTATAGAAAGCGTTCATTCCCGCATACTGTGCAGCATCCCCCAGAAGTTCTTCGATTCTGAGCAGCTGATTGTACTTCGCGATACGGTCCGTTCTCGATGCGCTTCCTGTCTTAATCTGACCGGCATTCACTCCGACGACCAGATCTGCAATCGTAGTATCTTCGGTCTCACCTGATCTGTGTGAAACGACTGCCGTGAATCCAGCCTTCTTGGCCATCTCGATTGCATCTAGAGTTTCCGTCAGTGTACCGATCTGATTTACCTTGATCAGAATTGCGTTTGCAGCGCCTTCTTCGATGCCCTTCTTCAGTCTTTCGGTGTTTGTAACGAAGAGGTCGTCGCCTACCAGCTGCACTCTGTCGCCGAGTTTCTCAACAAGCATCTTCCATCCGTCCCAATCGTCTTCAGCCATGCCGTCTTCGATTGAGATGACCGGATACTTGCTGCAGATTTCCTCGTAGAACGCACACAGTTCTTCAGCGTTCATCTTTCTGCCTTCGCCCTTCCAATCGTAGATGTTTTTCTCAGCATCATAGAACTCGCTTGCTGCGCAGTCCAGTGCGATGCAGAGGTCTTTGCCCGGTTCATATCCGGCTTTCTTTATGGCTTCGATGATGACCTGGATTGCTTCCTCATTGGTTGCAAGGTCAGGAGCATATCCGCCCTCATCGCCAACATTGGTGTTCATGCCCTTTTCCTTGAGGATTTTCTTCAGGTTGTGGAAGGTCTCCGCACCCATTCTCAGCGCCTCTTTGAAGCAGGATGCGCCGACCGGCATGACCATAAATTCCTGAATGTCGACAGAGTTGTCGGCATGTGATCCACCGTTGAGGATGTTCATCATAGGAACAGGCAGAACCTTTCCGTTTACTCCGCCCAGATACTGGAACAAAGGCATTCCAACGGATTCCGCAGCAGCTCTCGCTGTTGCCAGGGAAACGCCCAGAATTGCATTCGCGCCCAGCTTACCCTTGTTTGGAGTTCCGTCCAGTTCGATAAGCAGCTTATCAAGTCCCGGCTGATCGAAAGGATCCCATCCGATGACTTCATCCGCTATGATCTCGTTAACATTGTTTACTGCAGTGAGTGTTCCTTTGCCGAGATATCTGCTTTTGTCTCCGTCCCTGAGCTCAACCGCTTCGTGAACGCCGGTCGATGCTCCGGATGGTACAATCGCTCTTCCCTCTGTCCCGTCATCCAGCAGAACCTCTACTTCAACAGTAGGATTGCCTCTCGAGTCCAGAACCTCTCTTGCCAGTACATCTTCTATAAAAGCCATATAATTTTCCTCCTTCAGAATTAATTGGTATCAGAAATCTATTATCTGCATGAAATCAGCCGCCTTGAGGGATGCGCCTCCTACAAGCGCGCCGTCGATTTCATCCTGATTCATTATTTCGGTAGCATTTGCCGGCTTGACGCTTCCGCCGTACTGAATGATAACTTCATCGGCGGTCTCCTCATCATACATATCTATGAGGGTCTTCCTTATGAACGCGCACATCTCCTCAGCCTGTTCAGGGCTTGCGGTACGCCCGGTCCCGATCGCCCAGATCGGCTCATAGGCAATCACTATCTTCTTCATATCTTCGGAGCCTATCCCTGCGAGGCCTTCTGTCAACTGCTCTTTAACAAAAACAAAGAGCACGCCCGCATCACGCTGCTCAAGGCTTTCGCCGCAGCACATGATCGGTCTTATTGATCCTTCGAGAAGTTTTTTGAGTTTCAGGTTCACTGTCTCGTTAGTCTCGGCAAAATACTGCCTCCGTTCAGAGTGTCCCACAATGCAGTAGTCCACGCCGATATCTTCCAGCATTCTGACGGATACCTCTCCGGTAAACGCGCCCTCTTCTTCAAAATGAACGTTCTGCGCTCCCACGCCGATTCCGGTCCCTTCGAAGAGCTTGACCAGAGTTTCCAGATCAGTGAACGGCGCACATATGGCCGCTTTGACGTCCGTTCCCCGGTACAACTCCTTGAATTCCAGAGCAAAGGCCTCCGCCTCTGCTCTGGTCTTGAACATTTTCCAGTTTCCTGCGATAAACGGTATTCTCATATTACTTCTCCTCTATGCAGGCGATGCCCGGCAGTTCTTTTCCTTCCAGGAATTCCATCGAAGCTCCGCCTCCGGTTGAAACATGTGTCATCTTATCCTTGAGGCCGAACTGCTCTACCGCCGCAGCAGAATCGCCGCCGCCGATGATAGTCGTCGCGTCGGATTCCGCCATAGCAAGGGCTACAGCCTTTGTGCCTGCTTCGAACTTTGGATTCTCGAAGACACCCATCGGACCATTCCATACGATCGTCTTTGCCTTTGCAATGGCATCCTGATAGAGAGCGATGGTCTTCGGACCGATGTCCATTCCCATCAGTTCCGCAGGAATCTTGTCTGAGTCGTATGTTTCAATGACATTGTTCTCTGCAAAGTCATCCGTGCAAACTGTGTCAACAGGGAGAACGATCTCCACGCCGGCGTTCTTCGCTTTTTCCAGAATTTCCTTAGAAATCTCAATGCATTCTTCATCCAGAAGTGATTTGCCGATCTCGTATCCCAGCGCCTTGAAGAAGGTGTAGGACATACCGCCGCCGATCAGAATCTGGTCAACCTTAGTCAGGAGGTTCTCGATGACCGGAATCTTGGTTTCGACCTTGGCTCCGCCCAGAATGGCGAGAAGCGGTCTTTCCGGTGATTCCAGCGCATCGCCAAGGAACTTGACTTCCTTCTCGATGAGGAATCCGGAAACCGTCGGCAGATATCTGGCGATACCGGCTGTGGAACTGTGATCTCTGTGAGCTGTTCCAAAAGCATCATTCACGAAGAGTTCACCCAGTGAAGCCAGCTCACCTGTGAACGGCTCTTCACTCTTCGTCTCTTCTTTTCTGTATCTGGTGTTTTCCAGAAGCATTACCTCTCCCGGCTGGAGTCCGTCAGCGACTTCCCTGATGTGATCGCATATCACTGTCGGACAGGATGAAAACTTGACTTCCTGACCGAGCAGTTCCTCGAGTCTCTTTGCAACAGGTGCAAGTGAGAGCTCCGGCTTCGGTTCGCCCTTTGGCTTTCCCATGTGAGACATGAGAATGACGCGAGCTTTGTTCTCAATGAGGTACTTGATCGTCGGCAGAGCTGCGACGATTCTGAAATCGTCCGTGATTTCCCCGTCCTTCATCGGAACGTTGAAATCACATCTGCACAGAACTTTTACACCATTCAGTTCAACATCTCTTACTGTTTTTTTCATAATGCTGATCCTTTCACTATCTGATTTATTATTCTTTGTGGTCTACACTGTACATATGTCTGATGAGCTCAAGAACTTTCGTTGCATAACCATACTCATTGTCATAGTATGCAATCAGCTTGAAGAACTTGTCGTTCAGAGCGATGCCCATCGTTGAGTCGAAGATGGAA
>CACYBO010000091.1 GCA_902772685.1 uncultured Eubacteriales bacterium
CAAACGAAGAACGAATCAACGCAATGCATGCGCGGGCAGCGGAACTGGATAAGCAGAAGCGCGCGCGGCGGGTGAGGATCATACAGGCAGCCGGTGCGGCGGTTTCTTTTGCGGCGGCGGTCATATTTGCGGTGTTCATTCCAAGGCTTGCGGATTTCGAGGCGGAGAGTCCGATAGGGCCGGCTGATTCAGCGGGCGGCATGCGTGCCAGTATCTTCGGCGACAGCGTTGCTTTAGGATACATTGTGATTTCTGTGATCGCGTTCCTGCTGGGTGTGACATTGACCGTATTCTGCTTCCGGCTGCGGAAATGGCAGGAGCATAAAGACAAAGAAGAACTATAAATGAAGAGGATCTGAAATGATCGAGATCATCGAAAACGCCATACAGCTGGCAGTGACGGGATTGTGTGCAGCCAGTGCCCTGTATTACGCGGTGCGGTCCAAGGAGCGTACCTGGATTTTGCTCGGTCTGTTTGCAGGCGTCTTCTTCCTTGGGGATCTCTACTGGCAGCTGTTTTTGATTTTTTATGACAAAACGCCGCCGGCTTTTTATATTTCGGAATTCAGCTGGTACACATCGTACCTGTTTCTGCTGCTTTTGCTTATTTATATCAATGTGGAAACTGCAGAGGACTGGAAGTTCCGCCTGCAGCCGAAGTATCTGTGCATCCCGGTGTTCACAGTGGGTATGTGCGTGTTCTACATGCAGTGGGGCGACTATCTGGGAAATATCATCGTGGCAGGGCTGATGACCGGTCTGATCTGGCACGCGGTCTACGGTCTGCAGATGGTGCAAAAGCAGGAAGGCGGGCAGAACCGCCGCATGCTGTACATTGTCACACTCGTATTCTGCGCGATAGAGTACGGTCTGTGGACATCATCATGTTTCTGGATGGGGGATTCCATCACGAATGTTTACTTCTGGTTTGATTTCCTGCTCTCCGTTACGTTTATGCTGTTTCTTCCGGCGCTCAGAAAGGCGGTGGGCAGATGAGTTATATAGAGAACATCTATATTTGTCTGGCGGCACCGCTTCTGATTGCGGTTCTGTGCATGCGGGGCAGAGGCAGGGCGATGATCATGTTTGTGCTCGCGGGCACGACGGTATGTCTGCTGTCCTCGTACATCAACACGTTTATCGCCGGCGCACTGGGCGTGAACGCGCTGACGGCGTCTCTGGAGATTGCGCCGATGACCGAGGAGATCATGAAGTTCCTGCCGATTCTGTTCTTCCTGCTGGTGTTCGAACCGGGGAAGGAGGAGCTTACGGGCGGAATCATCATGACCGCTGTAGGTTTTGCAACCTTTGAAAACGTCTGCTATCTGACGAGCAATGGTGCAACCGAGGTCCTGCATCTGCTGATCAGGGGCTTTGGCACCGGGGCGATGCATGTAGTGTGCGGATTCCTGGTCGCAATCGGATTCCTGTATCTTTGGGACAGGGCATGGCTGCAGCTTGCGGGAACGGTCGGACTGGTTTCCATAGCGATCACCTACCATGGGATCTACAATATTCTGGTCTCGCAGACGGGCGCGGCGGCGATGATCGGGTATCTGATTCCTCTGCTGACGGTAGTGGTGGTTCTGTTCCTCAGACGGAAACCGAACCGAACCGATTTCGACTCAGCAGATAAAAAATGATGTGTTTTGGAGAATCAACCCGGACCGTAAAGCAGGCATCCCCGGGATTTTTCGGGGATGTCTTCTTTTGTGAACTGATATTGATTCAGTTTATAGGTCTGCTGAACCGAATCGGGTTCAAAACACACCAAAATAACGAGGAAAGGGAATCGATGTGGACGCAGAAAGAGTGATTTAATGGGGATTTACAGTGGATTCAGGGGCGGCGGACAAAAATGGCACGGGATTTGCTTTTCATTTAAAGCAGAAATGCTTTTCAGTAATAAAGCAATGATGCAGCAAAGACAATGTCTGGGGAAATTGAAAAATGACAGAGTACCGGAACGACATCGAACTGTATAACGGCTATCTCGCAGGAGATGCAAAAGCATACGATCAGCTGATGATCCGCCATGGCGACAGTCTGACATTCTATTTGTACGGTTATCTTCATGACTGGCATGCGGCTGAAGACCTGATGATCGAGGCCTTTGCCAGAATCATGGTTAAGAGACCAGGGATAGGTGAGGGGTGTTTCAAGGCGTACCTGTTTAAGACGGGACGCAATCTCGCCTATAGATATTACACCAGAAAGACGCGCGTTACGGAGTTTTCCTTTGATGATTATTACGAGGAAACCGAGGGCAGGGAAATGGTAGAGGAAATGCTGCTGGATGAGGAACGCCGGCAGATCCTCTATACGTGTCTCGACAGAATCGACCCGCAGCTGAGAGAAGCTCTTTGGCTGGTGTACTTCGAAGGGCTGAAGTATGCGGAAGCGGCTTCTGTCATGGGCGTGAACACAAAGAAGGTGGATCATCTGCTCGGCAGAGGCAAACAACAGATGCGGAAGGAGCTGGAAAAAGAAGGCGTGCTGGGTGCATATGCGTGATCCGGTCTGAAGCAAAGGCTGTACGCACAAACCCTGAGTTTAAGTTGTGTTCAAAAAAATTGTGTTTTTTTTGTCAAATGAGCGGGGAGATCCGCTCTTTTTTGTATCTATATGAGTGAAAAGGGTAAATACAATATATTTTAAAGATACATTTTACTGTGAAGGGAGACGACATCCGAATGAGAAGCACGGAAGAAAGACTCATCAGGATGCATGAACGGGCTGCGGCGATCAAGAGGCAGGAGGACAAGTCCAGATTGAAAATTCTGGGCTCCTTATCAGCAGCGTTGTTGGTTTGTCTTGTAGTTGCTGTGCAGCAGCTGCAGACTATGCATCACGGAATTCTATCAGGACAGAACACCGGCTCGTCCCTGCTGGATGACAGTGCAGGCGGGTATGTGCTTGCGGCAGTGATTGCCTTTATCGTCGGAGTGACGGTGACGGTGGTGATCTTCAGGTACAGGAACAGGGGGAACTAAAATGGACAGCAGTATAAAACCTGTGACGAAAAAAATGAAACGAAAACATTACGGCAATAGGAAAGGGCGCTTTATGAGGGTCCTGCTTTTGCTGTTTGTGATGGCATTCTCAGTTGCTACAGTACAGGTTTCCGACGCCGGGACCTTCAAAACAACAGTAATCAATATGAAGCCGGGCAACACCTACGACATCGCGAAGGCGGGCAACAGCACCCAGTATACGGTCACCAAGAGCGGCGAATACTGGCTAAAGGGACACAGCTCAAAGGCGTTCGTCAGGATCAAGGGCGGAAGCAGAGTAACGCTGCACCTTATGGACGGGCTCAATATTGATACGGGTGCGTACAGTTATGTCGGCGACTCTGTCCCTGCAATTTGGGTTGATGATTTTGACGGCACGGTCAAACTGTCGCTGGGAGACGACGCGGACGTCAAACTGAGCGGCTATTGGGGAAGGCCGGGAGTCATGAAGAACGGTCTGAAGACAAAACTCATATTCGATACCGACAACCCCGATAAGCCCGGTTACGCAGAAGTGCGCTCGTCAAATAACGGGTTCTTTTCTACGCCGGCGATCGGTTCGTCCGAGGGTGACGGGCATCCGACCGGAAATATCGTATTCGAGAAAGGACACTGGTATGCAGTTGGCAGATGCGCCGCAACCATAGGTGCGTCACAAGGAAACAGTGTTGACGGAATTACCTTCAACGGCGGCACTGTCGAAGCAACACATCTGGTCAGTGAAGGCAATATGCCGTGCGGACCGGGAATCGGCGTCACCGGATACGGCGGAAAGGCCGACAATATCGTCATCAACGGCGGCACTGTAAGAACTATGGGTGAAAGCAACTCACATTATCCGGACGGGGGCGGTTCAATCAACGGTCCCGGCATCGGAGCGTCATATGGAGGTGCAATCGGAACAATCACTATCAATGGAGGCCGTGTGGATGCCTATGCCGGATGGTCCGTCGGCAAACATGGTTGCTCGGGAATCGGAGTATGCTGTTCGTCAGATAAAGACAGAGCAACCGGTGATGCAATCATCATCAACGGAGGCCGTGTCAGAGCCTATGCCAAAGGCGGGCAGCAAGGCGAGCACCTCGGAGGCATCGGCGGCAGTATGGTCGGTACTGTCAAGATAACCGGCGGAGATGTTTATGCAGAAGGACACTACGATCAAAGCGGCATTGTAGGAAGTCACGTAGTGATCGAAGGCGGGAAAGTTGAAGCCAAAGGAGGCGAATATCATACGTGGAGTTCAGCAGGACACAGAGGGCATTGCATCTTTGGAAATAGGGACATCAGGATAACCGGCGGTACGATCGACACTACACGCACTGACATGGAAAGCCTGAACCTCTTTGGGAAAAACGGAATCTACATTACCGGCGGCAGCATTGATGCAACCACTACGAATAGAACACCGGTAAACGATAAAGGAGAGGATCTGAAATATACGATATTCCACCTCAAAAACCTCGGCGGCGAGGTGGTGACACTCAAACCTATACTGAACGTTAATGTTGACGGTCTGTCGTATGAATACGGCTGCAAGGATGTGAAACAGGACTCAGACGGTAAGCTCTTCTTCTGGTTGCCGGAGAATACGACAATCAGGAAAGCAACTGCGGACAATGATAATAAGGAATTGTTTGAAGGAAAGGTCAAAGCGGGCGAGCAATCAGATCACGATGCTAAGAATATATATCTCACTCAGGCGAAAGAAATCAGCATACGTGAAAATGATGAATCTGACGATATCGGAAGGGCCTGGATCACGATGAACGAGAAGTCACTGTCCAACATGCAGATCAATAAGAGAGCGCCGCTTGGATATAAGGGTGACGGGTTTTACTTTGAACCAGAGAAGAGAATAAAAGTCGCGGACCAGGGAGGAACTTACCTTCCGAATGTCCGCCGCGGTCACGATGAGCTTGTGACAAACGAAAACGGCGAATGGGTAAACTTAGACGTTCGCAAAAACATATCACGTCTTTATTACAACTTTGCACCGATAGAGTATACCGTTAAATACCACAGCAACAAGCCGCAGAACGCGAGCACCGAAATCGGAGGAACAGCGGTACCTGATCAAGCTGCGAAATTCGGTGAAACGTACGAAGTATCTCAAAACACCTATATTCTGCCGGGATACACATTTAATACATGGTACAGACTTGCAAACGGACCGAACTATCATCCGGGCAGAACCTTCCAGAATATGGCGATATTCGACGGCACGGTTATTGATCTCGTGGCTATATGGAAGCCGAAGACATACACAGTGACTTTGGATCCGGGCACTGCCGGCGGCTCACAGAAACAGACGGGGGATATCACGTTCGACGAGGCTCTGGAAATCCCGGACGTCCCTGAAGGATGGGGCGATGAGTATCATTCCTTCCACTGCTGGAAGGATGAAAACGGGAATCTCTACGATCCCGGTGATCACGCGACTAATCTGTGCACGCTGGATTCTGACGGAAATCCTCAGGGGAAGACGCTAACCGCTGTATGGGTTGAACACGGCAAAATTGCAGTATCCGTGACAGCTGACGGACAGCCAGTCTCCGGAATGGAGAACTGTTTCAAACTGTTCAATCAGACAGGAACAGAATATGATCCGGTGATGACGTATGAGAACGGGATATATACCTTTGACAGTGCGGTGGAGGCCGGAAACGCAGCAAATGATCAGGGAACAGCAGGCCAGGCAGCTGCACTGGAACCCGGCGACTATACGCTCTTCTTTGACACTGGAACAGATGAGTATCTGCCGATGCAGGCAGATATACGGTTTGCGGCGGACACGACAGCAAGCGTTATTTTCGACTACTACACTGTCAGTATAGGGAAGGATCCTGTCAACAGCGGAATCAGCA
>CACYBO010000092.1 GCA_902772685.1 uncultured Eubacteriales bacterium
CGTGTTCGGACTCACCGGAACCGGTTATTTCGACATGGTCGCCTACGAGAAATTCCACGACGGCGTCATGGATGACTACATCCCGACCGATGAGGAACTGCAGAAGTACTTTGAGACACTACCTAAGATTGACTAAAGAATCATCCTAAAGAAAAGAATCATCTCCTTCGAATAATAATAACGAAAACACCCCTTCGCGATTTCTGATGGTAGCGAGGGGGTGTTTTTTTGATGCTTTATTGATGTTTTATTTATGCTTCTTCTCGGATTCTCTGGTGCTGTCTGCGAAGAACTGGTTCAGTTTGCACAGTCCCGAGTAGAGGGCGTCCTGCTCTTCGGGAGTCAGGTCCTCGCTCAGGGCACGGGCCATCTCTTCGCTGTACTTGAGCTGATAGCGGGCGTATATCCTGCCTTTGCGCGTTACTTTGACGATGGTGTTCCGGTGATTGCTCGGATCCACCTTTCGTTCGACCAGACCATGTTTCTCCAGCTTTTTGATGGTCATGGTCGCAGAAGGCCGGGATATCTTGAGATAATCCGCGACGCTGCTGATATTCGTTCCGTTGCGGAAACCCATGATGAAAGTAACAGCGTTTCTATCACGGAATGTGAAATTCCCGCTGCTGTACTTCCGCTTGGTTTCCTCAGCCAGGAGCGCATTATGATACGCATTTGTCAGAACTGCGTTTAATTTGCTCGTGAAATCATTCATCTTACTTATACGCTCCAACGATGATGCTGGAGTTCTGTCCTCCGAATCCAAAGGCATTGGACATCGCGTACTTGAGTTCTTTGACTGTGATGGTTGAAACATAATTCAGATCGCATTCCGGATCAGGATTATCCAGATTCAGTGTCGCTGCAATCATTCCTGTTTCAATCGATTTGATACAGGTGATGACTTCTGTGATACCGCCGGCTCCCATCATATGTCCGGTCGCCGCCTTCGTTGAATTCAGCACCAGATCCTTTGTTGCCTCACCGAACACTTCCTTTACAGCGTCTGTTTCGGCAATATCGCCCTTATGTGTCGCTGTTCCGTGTGTGTTGATGTATCCGATGTCTTCCGGTTTGATTCCTGCAATCTCGATGGCCTGCTTCATGCACAGGATTTCTCCTTCTCCATCGGGACGCGGTGTGACAGGATGATAGGCGTCTGTGTTATTGCCGAAGCCTGCGAGCTCCGCGTAGATCTTCGCGCCTCTGGCTTTCGCGTGTTCCTCTGTCTCGATGACAATTGCTCCGCCGCCTTCTCCTAATACAAAGCCATCTCTGTCCTTGTCGAACGGTCTGCAGGCGTGCTGCGGGTCGTCATTGTTCGCGCTGAGCGCTTTCGCAGCAGCGAGTGACTGAATCAGAATCGGTTCCGTTCCGGACTCCGCACCGACAGCCACCATCATATCGGCCATACCGAACTGCAGCATCATAGCAGACAGCGTGATCGCATCTCCGCCGGATGCGCATGCCGTATTGAGGGTCATGCTCGGTCCATGGATATTGTGTTCGATGGCGATCTGTGAAGCACTTACATTGCCCAAAGATTTAGGCAGGAATCTCGGACCGACTCTCTTCAGGGCTGATCCAACATACTTCCGCTCAGTCTCAGTGATCGTTCCGATGCCATTCAGCGCTGTTCCGACAACGATTCCCGTTCTGTATGGATCGATTTCCACTTCAGAAACCGCCTGGCCCGCTGCCACATATGCCAGCTGCATAAACCGGTCCATTTCACCGGCCTTCTTGCGCGGGATGAAATCCTTCGGATTGAAATTACGGATCTCTCCGGCAAATTTAATCGGCAGTTCCTCTGTATCGATGTTCTGAATGTAATCGATGCCTGTCTTGCAGGACATCAGATTATCCCAGTACTCATGCACGCCAATGCCGATGGGCGTCACTGCTCCCATACCGGTTATTACTAGTTTTTTATTCATTATTACTCCTTCACAAGCACGAATGAAAATTCCGCCTTGACCGCCACTTTGCCGTCCACACGGCCTTCGCCTTTAGCGAAATAGAACGGCGGCTTCGCTTTGGTGATTTCGCACTTTGACTCGAATGTGTCTCCCGGCTTCACGGGACTTCTGAATTTCACTTCCTTAAGTCCTGTGAACATGGTCCCTGTTCCCTCTTCTACGACATCCTGCAGGAGTACGCAGGAGGACTGAGCCATCATCTCGCAAAGAATCACGCCCGGCACAATCGGATTCCCCGGGAAGTGTCCCTGCAGGAAAAATTCATCGCCGCGGACATGATACTTGCCGTAGGAGACCTTTTTCTCATTTCCGTCCTTGTCTGTTTCTGTAACTACTTCAGCCTCTTCCACGAGCAGCATATTGTCTCTGTGAGGCAGTATTTTCATTAATTCTTCTTTATTCATATTTCTTAAA
>CACYBO010000093.1 GCA_902772685.1 uncultured Eubacteriales bacterium
GAGAACGCAACGTCCCGCAGGTTTTGATCATTAGCCGTTCAAAATCTGCGGGTTTTCTGTAATATGATAATCACGCAAAAGCAAAACTCGCAGAATTCAGTGCATTTCGCACTGAAATCTGCGGGTTTTTATTCTTTCTGAGTCTCTATTCAGGCTAATCCCACAGTATTATAACCCTTTTAGTCAAATATCTGCGGGAGTCTGCTCTTAAGCACAGATCTTATTTGTTTCTGATCGCTGCCTGTGCTGCTATACAGCGGGAAGAAAATGGCGTATAGTATAACAACTATTGCCGGGGATTTCCCAGCTTTCCCTGTATCATCATGCACTCAGCCTGTCCAGCCTGTCCTTTTCCCGGATGATAAAGAATCCTGCAGCGATGACGGTAATCCCTCCGATATACTGCAGCGGAACCAGATCCTGTCCCAGCAGAATCAGGCCAAAGAACGCGGAAGTTACCGGCAGGAAATTGGAATAGACGGCCGAGATAGTTGACCCCAGCTTTTCCAGGCCGGTCACCTCTATGACAAAGCAAAGGCCTTCGCTGATAATTCCAAGATAGATCATCTCCAGAAGGACCTTGTGCTCCAAGGCCGGAAGTTCCGGAATGTGCGGTATCATAACAGGAAGCGTAATGATCCACGCAATGATTGTCTGGTACAGGGCGATCTTCAAAGAGCCGTATTTCTCCGCGATGTTTTCGGTTGTGAACAGATAAGCCAGCCAGGCCAAAAGCGCCAGGAGAACCATTGCATAGCCTTTGGCTCTTCCCTCCGCCAGAGAGGACAGATCCACTCCGATTGTGAGTATGACGCCGACCACGCATATGAACATGAGCACCATCAGTTTCGTACTGATCCTGCGCTTGAATACAATTCTGTCAACTATGGCAGTTCCAACCGGCAAAAAACCGAACAGAACAGAAATGTTTGCCACGGGGACACCGCAGTCCAGAGCAGTGTACTCCCCGTAGAAATAGATGATATGTCCCAGAATGGTTGTGCCGATGATCGCAGGCATATCGCGCAGTTCCGGCAGAGCCAGATTGCCCGTCTTCATGCAGATGACTCCGATAAACAGTATGGCCAGAAAGAACTTGAAATTCAGGATCACAAAAGTATCCACACTGTTCAGTGCATCCTTGGCGATGGCAAATTCTATGCCCCACATAATCACCAGGAAGCACATCATCGCATGATATTTTCCTTTTTTCTCCTCGTTGCGCATAACCCTCCTGCGTCTTGATTTTTCTAGTCTGTATCTAGATCAGCTTGTACCTGCAGCTTCTGAAACTCGTATCAAAGAGACAAATGCTCTTGTAGGAACAGTACTTACATGATGTCTTCATGTACCGTCCTGATGTGCCCTTTTCTTTCTTCGGTTCGATGTCGATCCGACCGGACTGGATATCCCGGCAGATCGTTCTCACATTCTCAAGAGTAATGCTGCAAAGTTCATCGAACTCCTCATCAGACAGCAGTTCCCCTTCTTTGGTTTGTTTGATTTCACCGGTCTTGTTCTGATGCAAAGGCAAAACCGTGCTTGTCTTCGTAGGCTCTATCGTCTCATCCATCGTTCTGAGAATCTTTTCGTCACTTACCATGATTCCCTCAAGCCTGCATGACCTCGCAATTCGCTCTTCCAGACTGTCGCCCGGATCTGCTGAGCCGGAAATCTTGCCCGCGTCGCTGTCAACTTCTCTGATCTTAAAGTAGAAAACGCCTGCCGGTCTGACATCGCCGCTGCCGGCACCTTCCTGGGCCACGTTCATGTACAGCATGAGCTGAAGCTTGTAGCCTTCCCGAATCTGATCCAGGTGTATTTCATCATCGCCGGTTTTGTAATCGATAATCCTGACTGCATCCCGGGAATCACCCGGTACGTCGATCACATCAAGCCTGTCGATTTTGCCCGAAAGGACCGCCTTTTTTCCGCGCTCGAGTTCAATTTCGATCGGCGGCAGACGTTTGCTGCCAATTCCAAAAGGCTCCTCAAAGAACATGTCCTTCACGTTGCTTTTTCGCACCTGTCCAATCATCGCCCAGGCGATTTCAGAGCAGGTGCTGATAATCTGCTCAAGCTGCAGTTTTGTTTCATTATCGCTCAGGTACACACCCTCACGGTAATCGGCAGTTTCTTCTCTTATGATCTCATCGATCTGCTGCCTGCACTGTTCCTCTGTGACCGTCATCCACGGGGAGTTCGGGTCTGTCACGGCGAGCTGCGATGCTTTTGCTTCATCTGTAAGACGCGCGGACAAAACCTGAAGCGCTCTGTGGAACACATCTCCGCGCGATCTTCCGGATGTTTGAAACCCATCCGGTTCGTCAGCCCGCAGTCCTTTTTCAATGAAATACCGGAACGGACAGCTGCTGTAGACCTCCAGTCTGCTGGCACTGACATTTATAGTGTCCCTGTCCCCAAAGTAGAGACCCTCAGCGAAATCCTGTTCCAGGTTTCTGACCCGATTGTCAAAATCAAGACCCTGCATGATCCTGCTTATGCTGTCGGGGTCCTGAGATTCATACCATTTCATCGCAGCGAGCCAGGCCTCATCGATCCGCCCGTTTTCGATGTATCCCTGCATTGCATCCGCAAGGAAGGCCAGAGAGCCTTTGCGGGAAACAATCTGTTCTGTCACTTCGTTCCGCCCAAGATCTCCAAGCACCTCTTTACCCGTGAGTTCTCCAAGGACGGAGAAAACGCCGGAAGGTGTGATGCTTCTCCCCTCCTGATCAGATACGCTGCACATGACGACGAGTTCCTCCGAAGGCAGGGAGAATGTTCTGTATATCGCCAGCTGCTCTTCCTGTCTGCGGACTTCCTCTTTTTTGGTGATGCTGTATTTCAGTTCCTGCAGTCTGTCGAGTTCTCTTTCGGTCAGAAGACCCGACTCCACGCTGCTGAACGGCAGGATGCCCTCATTGGCGCCCACAACGATGAGAACGGGGCTTTTGCTTATTCTCGTCCTCTGAAGCGTCCCCATGATCACGCAGTCCGAAGTTGCCGGCACCAGACCGATTTCCATTTCTTTGAGCCCTTCTGTGAGAATGTCCCGCAACTGCCGGTTGCTGATGCTGTCTTCCCCGATCACTCTGATCACCTGTGTGAACAGACTGCATATCATGTTCCAGCTCTGTGCCGTCTCCGCTGCGCCCTCCGATAGCCCGAGTTCCGTCTGCCCGGCAATCAGTTCCTCGATCCGGGTGAGTATATCAAATCGTTCTTCCAGAAATCTGTTCAGCCCGCAGATCTTTTCTTCTGCGGTGTTTCTTCTGCCGATTTCTTCGCGGGCCTCCTCAATGACGCTGACGATGAACGCGCGCATTTCATTCAGCCGTTCCATGTCATCAGAATAGCGTCCGCTGCCGAAGCTGTCTTTTCCTTCCCAGGTGAATTCCTGTTTCCACCTGCTTCCGCGTATCTTCGCTTCACTGACATAGTTGCTGAGCAGCTCTTCATCACGGCGCGCAAATCCCATCAGCCCCGTACTGATCATCTCCATCAAAGCGCTGTCCTTATACCCCTCTGAAATCACATCGAGGAAGGACAGAATAAATCTCACGACCGGCTGATGGAGTACCTTTCTCTTTCTGTCTGCAAAAGCAGGAATGCCCCACCTCTCAAATGTCCGCGTGAGGATTCCTCCGCGGACATCCATGTCGTTGCAGATCAAAGCGATATCTCTGTATCTGAAGCCCTTGTCTCTGACCAGTCCTGTAATATATGCAGCCGCTCTTTCCGCTTCGGCAAAAATATTCGAAGCCTTCACAAGAGTGATTTTGCCGGCTGGATCATCTTCCCATATGCTTCTTCTCGGTTCACCCTGGATGCGCTTCCTGATGTGGGGAACGCCCGCCAGGTCAGCTGTCTCCTCGAGAGTCCGCATCACAAAAGCCGTAAGATCGAAGAGACCTTCGCCGCCTCCCGTTGTCAAAGCACGTGCGTCGGCAGTCGCGCTGTTTTCCTCGTCCCACGTCATTACAACATTGACCTGTGCAGATGCTGTCAGCAGTCTCTGTATCACCTCGATGTTGAGCGGCGTAAACGTATCGAAACCAGTGATCCAGATCACGGAATTCCTGATCAGCTCTGAATCTTCCATAAGCCGGCCATAGAATCTGATGTAATCCTCCGTATCGGTAAATCTCCCCTCTATCGCCTCTTCATAGGTTTTATAGATTCTGTTGATATCGGACAGTTTCAGTTTCAGGTAGCTGTCAGTCTCATCTGCAGCCTGTGCGATATCCGGGGATGCAACGCCATAGCGTTTCATTTCTGAAATCAGCTGGTTGGTATTTGAAACGAATGTACCCTTTCCCTTCATGGTCCTGTACACTCCAAGCTCTCCTGCGTCTGCGAGTCTGTCGATGAGGACCGAAAGCAGCATCTGACGTCCGTAGCGGTCGATGAGTTCCGGTTCTCTGCCGCCGGACTCTTGGATGACCTTGTGCCCCAGTGACGAAAAATCCGCCACCATAAGATCCAGAAGCGCACTGCGTCCGTCCTTTTCTCTGAAGTAATCCAGTGCATTGCGCTCCATCTGAAGAGACGCCTGATCGGGGACTATGATAATCGTCTGCTGATCAGGATCGATATTGTCTAATATGAACTTTTCTTTATCGCAGGACTCGCCTGCATAGTAGATGTTCAGCATAACTAAATTATAACCCGCAGAAGCTGCTCTCTCAAGCAGGTCCTGCGGGTATTCTCTTTTACGTAATGATGTTGCGCGCCGTCACCGGTCTTCTCGGAAGTACGGCAGTCCCAGCGCTTCAGGCGGCTGATGCTCACGCTTGCGCCTCATGCTGGTGATGATAAGAACGATAATCGTAACAAGATACGGCAGCATCTTGTAGAGTTCCTTCGTGGCCATGCCCGCGCCCGGGATGAACAGATTCAGAATGTAGAGACCGCCGAAGAGTATTGACCCGAATATTGCGATATTCGGCTTCCACAGTGTGAATATTACGAGGGCGATCGCCAGCCATCCTCTGTCACCGAATGCGTCGTTCGACCAGACTCCGTTGGCGTAATCCATAACGTAGAACAGTCCGCCAAGTCCTGCGATCATACAGCCGATGCATATCGCGAAGTATTTGTATTTATTGACGTCTATTCCTGCGGCGTCCGCTGTCGCCGGATTCTCACCGATTGCGCGGAGCTGCAGACCTATGCGGGTGCGCGTCAGTATGAACGCTGTCACGATTGCGATGGCAACGGCCAGATATGTCATGAACCCATATGAGAGGAAGATCTTGCCGAACGCACCGCAGTCATCCGCGAAAGGCAGCGATGTTCTGAAACTTCTGCTGGTAGCGGAAAGAGCGATGGACGGAACTGCGCTTCCGGTCAGTTTCATCAGCGAGCCGCCGAAGAAGTTTCCGAAACCGATACCGAACGTGGTCATGGCAAGACCTGTTACGTTCTGGTTTGCCCTGAGGGTTACTGTCAGGAACGCGAACAGCAGTCCCATGAGCAGCGATCCCGCGAGGCATGCGAGGAACGGTATCAGGATGGCAACTATCGGAACCACATTGCCGCCGCAGCTTTGCTCATAGATGAACGCGCCGATTACGCCGCAGATGGCTCCAACGTACATGACTCCCGGAATACCCAGGTTCAGGCTTCCGACCTTTTCTGATATGGTTTCACCGGTACATCCGAACAGGAGTGGCATTCCCTGCAGTATGGCTCTCGGAATAAAAGCAACTAGACTGAACATTATGCTTCCTCCTTTCCTGATGACTTTCTGGTGTGTACTTTGTAGTTTATGAAGAATTCAACTCCTATGATGAAGAAGATGATGATTCCGGTAAGGATGTCTCCAAACGCCTCATTGAGTCCGAAGGAAGTCGCGATTTCGCTGGCGCCCTGTCCCATGAATACGATGAGCAGACTGCACAGAATCATGACGATTACATTGAACTGCGCAAGCCAGGAAACCATGATTCCTGTGAATCCCATGCCTCCCGCGATGGTGGTTGTAATCGTGTGGTCGGAACCGGATACCATGAGCCAGCCCGCGAATCCGCATATCGCTCCCGAAAGAATCAGCGTACGGATGATGACTTTGTCAACACTGATACCGACATAGGTGGCCGTTCTCTGGCTCTCTCCTACGACCGATATCTCATATCCGTGCTTGCTGTACTTCAGGTAGACATGCATGCCAATCGTAACGAGCACGACCAGCCCAACGATCAGCGGGTAGCTGTTGGTGCCGATGTACGGCAGCCACCCGGACTGTGTCGCCTGGTTGATGATTCCAACATGCCCGGATCCCTTCGGAACCTCCCACTTGATGATGAAGTATGCGACCAGCTGAATCGCTACGTAGTTCATCATCAGTGTGAACAGCGTCTCGTTGGTTCCCCATTTAGCCTTGAAGACCGCCGGGATCATCGCCCAGATGGCGCCTACGACAACCGCTGCCAGGAACATGACGAGAAGGAGAAGCGGTCCCGGAAGAGTGTTCCCGAGATAGAGCATACATAACGCCGTCGCCCAGGCGCCCATCAGCACCTGCCCTTCGCCGCCCAGATTCCAGAACTTCATCTTGTAAGCCGGCGTCAGCGCTATGGAAATCAGCAGAAGCAGAGACAGCTCCTTGAGTGTGATCCACACTTTTCTGCTCGTCCCGAAGGCTCCTGCAAACATCGTCCCATAGATATCGAATGGATTCATGTGGACGATGACCATGATAATGATGCCGTCAACGATCAGAGCCGCGACGATTGCCAGCGCTCTGAAGGTCCAGCTGTGTTTCCTGTCTATGTCCTCCCGCCTCGAAAGCTTGATGAGAGGCTCTTTTTTGATTTTGCTTTTTTCTTTCATGTTATGCCTCCTCATCACCGGCCGGTGCATCATCGTCCAGTAACTTTTCTACGTGAATCTTCGCGATATGGTCGCCGCTGTACTTCGTCATCAGCAGACCTAATTCTTCTTTGCTGGCGGTCCGGGCATCAACGAGTCCGCTGACTTTGCCCTCGCACAGTACCAGTATCCTGTCGCAAAGTTCAATCAGCACGTCCAAGTCCTCGCCGACGTAAACAACTCCAACGCCCTTCTTTTTCTCATCAGACAGGATGTTGTAGATCGTGTAGGATGTATTGATATCCAGACCACGCACTGCATACGCTGTCATGAGAACACGCGGCGCCAGGGAAATCTCTCTGCCGACCAGCACCTTCTGAACATTTCCGCCTGAGAGTTTTCTTACAGGCGTATACACATTCGGTGTAGATACTTCGAGTTTATCCCTTATTTCCTCCGCCAGTTCACGCGGTGCTTTTTCTCTTGTGAAGATTCCTCTGCCTTCGTTATAGGAGCGCAGGAGCATGTTCCCTACCATGCCCATATTTCCGACGAGGCCCATGCCGAGTCTGTCCTCCGGCACGAAAGCGAGTGAGATTCCGAGATTCTTGATATCATTCACATCTTTTCCGATGAGCTGAATCTCGTCATTGTTGTCGATCGCTCTGTACATGATGCTGCTTCCGGCTTCCGCTTTCTGAAGACCTGCGATCGCTTCCAGAAGTTCCTTCTGTCCGGCGCCTGCGATACCGGCAATACCGAGTATCTCCCCGCCCCGGATGGTAAAGCTGACATCATCGAGAGCTTTTCTTCCGTATTTATTTAAGCAAGTCAGATGCTCGACCCGCACGAGATCTTTGACATCTACCGGGTCGGTTCTGTCTATGTTGAGTTCAACTTTCTTCCCCACCATCATCTCTGTGAGTGAGCTCTCAGTTGCCTCTCTTGTATTTACTACGCCGACATACTCGCCCTTTCTCAGTACGGCTACTCTGTCGGACAGTTCGAGAACCTCCTGGAGCTTGTGGGTTATGATAATGATCGTCCTGCCGTGGTCCTTCATGGCTCTCAGTACGAGGAAGAGTTTCTCTGTTTCCTGCGGCGTCAGAACGGCCGTAGGCTCATCCAGAATGAGAATCTGCGCACCTCTGTACAGGACTTTTATGATCTCTACTGTCTGCTTCTCCGAAACAGACATTTCATAGACCTTTTTGTTCAGATCGATTTCAAAACCATACCTGTCCACGGTCTCACGGATATCTTTCAGTATGGCTTTCTTGTCCAGCTTCTGCTTGCCCGGCATCCCGAGTATGATATTTTCGGCTGCGCTGAAAACATCCACAAGCTTAAAGTGCTGGTGAATCATTCCAATCTGATAATCAAAAGCATCCTGAGGGGATCTGATGACAGCTTCTTCGCCGTCTACAAAAATCTGTCCGCCATCAGGAGCATAAATTCCTGCGAGCATATTCATAAGGGTAGTCTTGCCGCTTCCATTCTCGCCGAGAAGTGAAAGGATCTCTCCCTTATATATGTCCATACTTATATTGTTGTTTGCTGTTACCGATCCGAATGTCTTCGTGATGTTTTTCAGGGAAACAGCAACTTCTTTGCTTTCAGGAGTGCTCAATGGCCCTCCTCCTTTCTATTGCCTTTGCAATGAAAAATAATCAGGAAAACCCCGGAGAATCCGGGGCTTTCCCACAGTATTGGTTTTGCTTAGAATGCAGTGTCGAGGAGTTCGATTCCATCGATCTGGATATCGAAGTAAGGAGCGGAACGGAACTTGGATTCCATGAATGCGCCGTCTTCGATAACGTTAGTATCAGGAGTGTAGTCAGGATCAGTATCAACGTCAGCGTCATACTTGTCCAGATTCTTTCCTTTAACTGTGAATGTGGATGTGTCGAATACCTGAATGGATCCGTCTTTCAGTCCTGCAGTAGCTTCTTCGATTGCCTCTGCTGTTCCTTCTGCAGCAACATCTTCATTGATGTCAGTGAGAACTACGGAACCAGTCTCCAGATCACCTGTCCAGTCAACATCGATTGCTTCGCCGTTCTGAACAGCTGTGATTGCATATTCATAGTAAGGAACCCAGTCGATTCTTGAGGAAACGATGAATGTCTTCGGACATGCTTCGATTGTGCTTCCGTTGTATGATACGTCAGGTACTCCTGCGTTTTCGCATGCTGTCGGAGCTCCCATGGAGTCAGCGTGCTGTGAGATAAGAACGCAGCCGTCGTTGATCAGCTTGTTGGCACCCTCTTTTTCGAGAGTCTCATCATACCATGAACCAGTGAATGTTACTTCCATTGTAGCGGATTCGCAAACTGAGCGAGCGCCAAGGAAGAAGGAAGTGTAACCTGAAACTACTTCTGCATATGTGTACGCACCTACGTAACCGATCTTAGCCTGGTCTGCAGTGATGTCGCCCTTTTCGATCATCTCGTTCAGCTTCATGCCAGCTGCAATACCTGCCAGATAACGACCCTGGTAGATGGATGCGAATGCATTGTGATAGTTGTCAAGTTTTTCAGTGTGAGCTTTTGTTCCGGTTGAGTGGCAGAACTGTACATCAGGGAAATCCTTTGCTGCCTGGATCATGTAGTCCTCATGACCGAATGAGTCAGCGAAGATGATTCCGCATCCGGCGTCAACCAGCTCAGCTGCAGCTTCGTAGCATTCCTGTCCTTCAGGAATGTTTGTCTTGATAATTGCTTCGACTCCGAGTTCTTCACAAGCAGCGTTTGCAGCGTCGATGAAGTTCTTGTCGTAAGTTGAGTTTTCATCGTGCAGGCAGATGAATCCAGCCTTCATGGCCTGATCTGCTTCGCCGCCATCATCGGATCCGCCGCATCCTGTGAAAGTCAGGGTGAATGCAAACACCATTGTGAGCGCAAGTACCAATGCTAATACTTTCTTCATTTTTTCCTCCTCTTGAAATGAATTATACTTTTGAGAAACAACAAAGACAGGTTATAAAACCTGTCCGCCAACTTCTACAGTACTACCAATAGTCGTAACTCAGGTGTTACGGTAGAAACGCACTGAACCATTTCCTCGTGCTTA
>CACYBO010000094.1 GCA_902772685.1 uncultured Eubacteriales bacterium
TGGGCGTGGCCCTGTGAGCCGAAACCGATGATTGCGATGGTTTTGCCGTCCAGCATTCCTAAGTTACAATCCATGTCGTAATACTTTATGATCATTTTTTTATCTCCTTTCAGGGTGATGAATTAATAAACCTATTCTTCGTCCAGGCCCTTGTCACCGCGCTTGAGTCCGGTGATGCCTGTACGGCAGACGTCGACCAGTTCGTAGTTCGACATCATATTCATAAAACCGTCGATCTTTGATGATTCGCCTGTGACCTCAACGATCAGACTCCTGTTTGACAGGTCGACGATGCGGCCGCGGTAGATGTCGACGATTTCCTTGATTTCGGAACGTTCTTTTTTTGACGCCTTGATTTTCAAAAGCAAGAGTTCTCTGTACAGATCGGCCTCCTCCATGAGCGAAATCGATTTGACGAATTCCTGCTTGGCAGTCTGTGTGAAGATCTGATTGAATTTGCGGTCATCGCCTGTGAGCACCAGAGTGATTCTGGTGAGCTTTGGGTCGTTGGTCGGTGAGGCTGTAAATGAATCGATGTTATAGCCGCGGCGGGCGTAGAGTGAAGTCAGCCTTGCAGCGACACCTGCTTCGTTTGTTACCAGCATGCTGAATACGCCGGTTCTTTCATTGTTGTCCATTGTATCCTCCTTATCCTATGATCATGTCTTCTACGGTTCCACCTGCCGGAATCATCGGAAGGACGAACTCGTCCTTGGCGATGTGGCAGTCGATCCATACAGGACGATCTGTCTCTTTTAATGCTTTTGCAAAGGCATCAGCGAACTCATCGGGCGTATTCGCTGAGTAACCGCGCGCCCCAAACGCCTCTGCGAGGGCAGGGAAGTTGGTTACGCGTGCCGGATCTGTTGAGGAGTGTCTGCCGTTGTAGAAGACATCCTGCCACTGATAGACCATGCCGAGAACCTGATTGTTCAGAATGATCGTGATGATCGGCAGTTTCTGGCTGACAGCGGTGCACGCCTCATTGAGATTCATGTGGAATGAACCGTCTCCTGTGAAGTGGATGACCCTGCAGTCAGGAAGCCCGTAACTGGCGCCTATCGCCGCACCGTAGCCGAAGCCCATGGTGCCAAGACCGCCGCTTGTGATGAAGCGTTTTGTCTTCTGGTGCTTCAGGTACTGGGCGGCCCACATCTGGTGCTGGCCTACGTCTGTGACATAGACGGTGTCCCTGTCGGTCAGATCTCCTGTAATGCCGATGATTTCGCTCGGGTGGAGATCCGCCGCCGAACTCTTTACATCGCCGGTCTTCGCCTTCCATCCCATGGCCAGGCTGACCCATTCGCTGCGGTTCTTCTCTTTGATCTTCGGGAGGAGGGCAGTCAGGAATTCTTTGACGTCAGCAGTCACACCGCAGTCGACCAAAACATTTTTGTTGATTTCGCTGGCGTCTATATCCACATGGATCTTCTGGGCTCTGCGTCCGAACCTCTCCGGATCGAGAGCAACCCTGTCGCTGAAACGGGCGCCGAGTGCAATCAGCAGATCAGCCCGGTCCATAGCTTTGTTTGCAGCGATGGATCCGTGCATTCCGCCCATTCCCAGACAGCGGGGGTTGTCATAGCCAACGCAGCCGGCGGACATAAGAGTGTACGCGGCCGGGCAGTCGGCCTTTTGCATCAGTTCATTGAGCTCTTCCGACGCGTTGCAGGAGGCGACACCGCCGCCGCAGTAGATGACCGGACGTTCAGATACGTTGATCATATCTGCTACCTGCTGCACCTGCGCTTCCGTGAACTTCGGAGTGGAGTTTACCGGAAGAGGTTTTCCCGGCTTGTAGTTGACCGTAGCTGCAGTGACATCCTTGGTGATGTCTACGAGCACAGGACCTTTGCGCCCGCTGTTGGCGATTCTGAACGCATTGCGGAGCGCCGATTCAAGGTTGTTGATATCTCTTACAAGATAGGTGTGTTTCGTGATTGGAATCGTAATGTTGGAAATTGCGACTTCCTGGAAGGCATCACGACCGATGAGATTATCGGCAACGTTTGCTGTGATGGCTACCATTGGAATACTGTCCATGAAGGCGGTGGCGATACCGGTTGTCAGGTTTGTCGCGCCCGGACCGCTCGTTGCGATGACGACGCCGGTCTTGCCGGTCGCTCTGGCGAAGCCGTCTGCCGCATGGGAAGCGCCCTGTTCATGGGCAGTCATAATGTGCTGTATTTTGTCTGAATACTTGTAGAGCGCGTCATAGATGTTGAGCGCTGCGCCGCCGGGATATCCGAATACCGTATCCACGCCGTGCTCGAGCAGCACTTCCATGACCATCTCTGAACCATTTAACCGCATAGTATTTAAGTCCTTTCTTATATTAGTAACGCGTGCATCTACAATTATATATGAACATGGAACAAATGCAAGAGGAA
Organism: uncultured Eubacteriales bacterium; assembly: GCA_902772685.1. Taxonomy (GTDB): domain Bacteria; phylum Bacillota; class Clostridia; order Peptostreptococcales; family Anaerovoracaceae; genus Lentihominibacter. The sequence continues at coordinate 2,391 of CACYBO010000094.1, forward strand.
ATATGCATTTATAGTTGTATAAAACAACAAATTTTAAAATTACTTGTTAGTCGCAAACAAATTTAGACCAACAACTTGTAATCTTCTGTTTTTTTGCGGAATAATGGGGAAGATGATGCGCAGTTATTATTGACTTGTATCGCGGAAATGTGTTAAAGTGTGCGCGTTGTAAGGAGAAGAAGGAACGATGAGTATCTATGACGAGTACAAAAGCAAACTGAAAACACCGGAAGAGGCAGTGAAGGTCGTGAAGGACGGCGACTGGATCGATTACACGATTTCACAGGGTCAGCCTGTGCTTCTGGACGCGGCCCTTGCGAAGAGGAAGGGCGAAGTCAAGGACGTCAATTGCAGAGGCTACTTCATGTTTGAGCCGCTGCAGATCGTGGAGCAGGATCCGGAGCGCGAAAGCTTCTCCTACCACAGCTGGTACACAGCAGGGTATGAGAGAAAGTACTGGAACAAAGGCCTCATAAGCCACACGCCGATGATGTACAGAAACCAGAGCAGCTTCTATCAGCTGGGCTACTGCAAAGTCAACGTAGCTATGATGTGCGTATCGCCGATGGACGATCAGGGGTATTTCAACCTCCACTTTGGCGTTGCGACGGCGAAACCGGTTCTGGAGGCGGCGGACATTGTCATTCTGGAGGTCAATGAGCATCTGCCGAGAGTCAGGAATATCCAGGAACGCCTTGACGCGGGAATCGACGCCAACCGGATCCACATCAGCGACGTAGATATCATCGTCGAAGGCGAGCACCACCCGATGGTGGAGATCAAGTCACCTCCTCCAAGCCCGGAAGAGGTAGCTATTGCGAACTTCATCGCACCGGAGATTCAGGACGGAGCGGTTCTGCAGCTGGGCGTCGGCGGCATGCCGAACATCCTCGGCGAGCATCTGGCCAAATCCGACATCCAGGATCTGGGCTGCCACAGCGAA
>CACYBO010000095.1 GCA_902772685.1 uncultured Eubacteriales bacterium
ACGCCGTCTTTTCTGTAGACATAGCCGCAGTTGAGTACGACGATCATTTCCTCGCACTGTCCGTCTGCAAGCAGGTTGTCCATGATGTTGTTGATCTTTCCCTGCCAGATCCAGCAGGACTCAGCTTCTCCGCCGCCGTGCTGCAGATAGAACACGGGGTATCTCTTGTCCCTGTTCTGCTCATATTTGGGAGGCGTGTAGACCCAGCAGGTGCGCCAGTCGCCCACTGTCTCCGAATAGAAGTAGTTCATCCTCACGCTGCCGTGGGGAATATCATCATGGAAGAGATAGAAATCAGAGTATTTGTCGGGAAGTTCAAAGAAGTTCATGACGCGTCCGAACCCGTATCCGTAAGGCATATAGGGGTTCAGCGCCCTGGTCCCGTCAACATAGAAGTTGAGGAAATGGAAAGCGGATTCGAGCCCGGAGACGGTCACTCTCCACCAGCCGTCCTCGCCCTTCTCCATATCGATAAGGGTATCGGGGAATGAACCGCCGGTTCCCGCGACCTGGACAAGCTTGGCGTCAGGGGCATGATATGCAAATTTAACGTCTCCGTTTTCAAGGACTTCAACGCCCTTGGGGAGATCATAGTATGTGCCGGTAGCTCTGGTAAGATCGCGATGCGGGTCGTCCCAGAACAGCGCATGGGCCTTAAGGGCCTGATTTTCAAGTATTTCTTTTCTGATCATTGTCAATCCTCCCCCTTATTTGAATATTCTCTGCATGAACTCACGGGCTGAGAATCTCCATACATCCCACACATGGAATCCGGGGTGATGATAACCGATCACATTGACGCCCAGTTTCTGCTCTGCTTCCACCACGGGAGCGGTGCGCTCGGGATATCCCTCGTCATCGCCGCCGGAGATGAACAGAACGTCGAAATCCTTGTTGACCTGCTCGGGATCATTGTAGTAGTCGGTGTAATCCCAGTATCCGAACTGATTCTTGATCGGGAATCCGCCGGAGAAGACTCCGAGGTTGGCAAAGAGATCCTTGTGCTCATTGGCAATGTAGAATGCCTGAGAAGAGCCGAGCGACAGACCCGCCATGGCCCTGTGTTTTCTGTCAGCTATGGTGCGGTATTCCGCGTCGATATGCGGGATGCAGTCCTCTGTCAGTTCCTTTGAGAAATCACCGGGCAGGAACACCGGATTCTCGCCTTCCACGAAGGCATATCCGCAGTTCATGACGATGATCATCTCTTCCATCTTGCCTTCCGCGATGAGGTTGTCGGCTATCATATTGATATGACCCTGCCATACCCATCCCATCTCGTTCTCGCCGACACCGTGCTGGATGTAAAGGACAGGATATCTCTTGTCGCTCTCATCGTATCCTGCGGGGGTGTAGACCCAGGCGAGCTTTGTGCGTCCGGTCGCCGAGGATTTGTAGTATTCCATCCTTACATCACCGTGAGGAACATCCTTGAGCATCCAGAAATCATCTTCTTCGCCGGGAAGATCGAAGACGTTGATCGGATAGAACCACCCGTAACCGACCGGTGCGTCTGGGTTGACCATAAGGTTCCCGTCCACCCAGTACTTGTGGTTGTGGAATCCGGGCTTGATTCCGGAAATGACACAGCTCCACCAGCCGTCATCGCCCTTGGTCATGGCGACTTTTTCATCACTGAAATAACCGCCGCAGCCTGCGACTTCGACCTTTTTTGCTTCAGGAGCATAATAGCGGAATCTTACATCGCCGTTATCAAGGATCTTGATAGTGGGTTCGGCATCTTCCAGCCAGATCTTGCCGGGGAAACCGCCCTGTACGCCCTTACCGTTCGGATCCAGTGTGAAATCCATCTTCAAGTCCTTGTCGGGCTTGTGGAAATACAGAATGGATGAACTTGTAATAGCGTTCTTGTAATAATCCTGTACCATACAAATTCTGCCTTTCTTATTTATTCGGAAATCGTTCGATATAGCACATTTCCATACCTTATATCATAGTTATGCCGTCGACTTGCAGTCAATTTGCAAAAAGACAAATTCAGACGCTATTTTTTGTATCATTTGTGTCTGCCGGACGGTCCGCAAAAACGGGGAGGCTGACGCCTCCCCGTACACTTTGCCACTATCGTTTTCCTGTTCAGGGTCTTCCAGGAACACGGTTGTCAAAGTAGCCCTGTCTGGCTACATATTCCTGCAGCTCATCCCTGTAAAGCTGCTTGACTATATATATATTCATCGTGTGCTTGCCGTACCAGAGGGTCTCCTGATATGTGTCAAAGAAAAGGTCAACGGCCACCCTTCCCTCTGCTGCAGCCTGACAGTAATCTGCCGCTATAGCCCATCCGTAGACGAAGCTGCCGTCGTAATTAGTTATGTACAGCAGAGACCCGTATGGAATAACAGAAGGATCTACTGCAACGAACCCCTGGCTCAGATACATCCCGCTCGCGCCCCAGACTCCCTCGTCGAAGTTATATGCAGTGCAGTAACCGGTAATGCTGCTTATATATGATTCAGGCGCATTGTCATTGATCATGATGTCGGTGAACCTGGCTCCGTTTATCGGGCTCATGCTCACAGCAGCGCCTTCCATAGTCAGTGAGTTTACCGGATAGCTTATAACCGTCTCATCTATCACTTCATGCTCTGTGAGCACGCCGTCAACATACTTATCCCTGTATGTCAGTTCCTTCTCCCCGTCCTCCTTGTCATAGGCGTAGAGTTCCCTCTG
>CACYBO010000096.1 GCA_902772685.1 uncultured Eubacteriales bacterium
TCATCAGCGTCATTGCCGTGAGCATGACCGTCATCACGATGGCCGCCGCTTTTGTTGCTCTTGTTTTCTTACTGTTCATATCAAGCCTCCATTTATGTCGTTTTACACAGCAAGAATAAACGCCGCAAATGAATGCGGCGTCATGAGTTTATGTTGTTTTTGTGAACCGCTCTAACTATTCCTCCCAAAGGCAGCTGCTGATAAGCTCCGGGTTCACGAGCTTGTCCATGCACTCCTTAGCGAAATCGCTCTCGAGCCCGTATACGATTCCTGCAAGGCCACCAGTGACCGCAGCGACCGTATCCGTGTCGTCACCCAGGTTGACCGCCGCCAGGACGGTTTCTTTGAACCCGTCGTAATGGATCAAAGTCCACAGCGCCGCTTCCAGTGTCGCTACAACGTATCCGCCTGACCGGATTTCGTCTTCTCTGAGCATGTCCAAAATGCAAAGTCTGTCGAACGGCTTGTCATAGCGCAGGGTCGGGATAATGTCCTTGATTTCCTCTCCTGCCAGAAGCCTTCTGGCTACATCTACATAGATGACGCATGCGCGCATGGAAGTCTCGTGGCCGTGTGTGACAGCAGACACCGCCCGGATCTCATCCTCTGTGCAGTCCGTAAACGCCAGCGGCAGGATCCTCATGAGCGAACCGTTGCCATTGCTGCGTTCATCTGTTCCCGGTTCGCCGGTCGCGAGCGCGGTTTCTGTCGTGCCGCCGATATCGAATCTAATGCCATCTGCGGTAAACGCGTCCTGAAACGCCCATTGCCTGAAGTTCTCCCTGATGTCATCTATGTTGATTTTGCCGTTGTTATCTTTGATGCTCTTCGCCGTGGCGATAGCCATGGATGTGTCATCAGACCAGGTCCCGGGCGGCTGATTCCATGTACCGTAACCTGTCATCTCTGTACATTCAAAGGTCCCCCTTTTATTGAATTCATACGGTACGCCCAGCGCATCCGCTATAGCCAGTCCAAATATTGCGTCATTCAGTTTTCCCATAAAGCCTCCTTCTGTCTCCTGCTGTCCTCTTCTGTCTCCTCTGTCTTCTCCCATTACCTTTTCTTCTTGCTGCGCTTGCTAAAATCTTCCCTGACCATGTCCAGACAGCATTCATCGATCTCGCCGTCAATCATCATGCTCGAAATCGCACCACCGAACGCCTCGTAGTTCTTACGGATGCCTTCACTGTCATTGATGAAAGTGGCTGAACGCTCTCTGCGGATTCCCATTCTGTCCGCTACACTGACTGCGTCCATATTCGCGCCGAGGAACATGAACTCCCATCCGAACTTTTCCTCTTCTTTCCCGATCATCCTCTTGATTTCCCTGTAGGTGTACTCTCTGCTGGAATTCTCCATACCGTCGGTGGTGATGACGAAAAGGGTTTTTTCCGGCACGTCTTCTGCCTTTGCATATTTGTGGCACATTGCGATGTGATGAATCGCTCTGCCGATCGCGTCGAGCAGCGCCGTTGATCCCCGGACATAGTAATCGTCCTCTGTGAGCATTTCGACCTTTTTAATCGACTCTCTGTTGTGGATGACTTCGTGCATGTGGTCGAACAGAACTGTCGACCAGATCACGTCTTCCCCCTCGTCCTTCAGCTTTTGCAGCATGTTGTTGAATCCGCCGATTGTATCGGCCTCCAAGCCGCACATGGATCCGCTTCTGTCCAGAATGAATACCACCTCTGTGGTCCCGTTTCCTCTTCTGATTTCCTTTTTTTCGTTTGCTTTGTTCGTCATGGTTACCCCTCCTTTGTTTCGTTTTCTTCAACTTACAATGAGAGGATACCATTTCCGCCGGACCTTATGGTCGCACGGCAGGCGACATTTTGCGCCGGCTTATCGCCACCGGATTATCGCGCCGGTTCCGCCGGGCTTAATAACCGAGCAGCGGCTCTTCATATTTGAACAGAATATTGTTGATTTCATAAACGTTGTACATCTTGTGGTCGATGCAGTACCCGAGAATCAGGTCGAATTTGCTGTTCGGCGACAAAGCGAGCCCTGCCCTCCTGAGCAAATCAATCGTCTCGTCCAGGTTCAGCTCAAGGGCGACAGCCAGCGCCAGCGCAGTCTTCTTTGACGGCTTGTAGTATTTGTTGCTCCGTATCTTTGAGAAGAGCTTGCGGTCCATGTTAGCTTTCTTATAGACATCCGGATCCTCTATCCCTTTTCTGTCGATGAGCCGGAAGAGCATCTCCTGGAACGTTTCCTCTTCTGTCCTTCCTCTCACCAAATCATCGAGGCTGCCCTCAAACGCACTGCTTTCTGCCAGGGGGACTTCTGCCTCTAACATTTCGTCGTACAATAAGGCGATGTCCTTCTCTATAGCTTCCTCACTGATAAGTTCCCGTTTTTCTCTTCGAAATGTCTGTTGTCTTCTCCGTCTGATGCTCTCACGTTCCGGAAACTTCCCGCCGGCAATCGTAGTGTTATACATCACCGCGTCGACCTCAGGCTCCTTCACATCCCGCTCGTCAATGTACGACTTGATATCCGCAAACGCTTTCCCGGATATAACAAAAGACTCAAGATCATAGACCACCATGTAGACAGTCATGTCGTGAGTAAAAAGAAATGAGCTGATTTCTCTGACGGCGATGTTCAGCGCCTCATCCTTCGGAAACCCATAAGTACCCGTGGAAATCAGCGGGAAGGCTACAGATTCGCAGTGCAGTTCATCCGCGATTCTGAGGGATTCCCTGTAACAGGACGCAACAGCTTCCCTCTCGCCGTATCCACCGCCCTGCCATGCAGGTCCCACTGTATGGATAATATAGTCCGCATTCAATGCAAAAGCAGGCGTGGCTGCTGCCTGGCCCGGCGTCATCGGTCCGATCTTCGCCCGTTCCGCCAGAAGCTCATCCTCACCTGCGGCTTTATAAATAGCACTGTCCACGCCGTAGCCGATGGCAACCTCCGGGTTCGCCGTGTTGACAATAGCATCCGCTTTTACCTTTGTAATGTCATTCCTGATAATACTTAATGGCATGATGTACTATTCTCCTTCGTTGTTGTTTCTGCAGCCGGCCGCAGGACAGGTTTTTGACCAATCGAAGTTATTGAGGCTGTCGTAATAACTGTCTCCGCCCTGAGCGCTCGACGAGGCTGCCTTTGCATTACCCAACGCAAAGGCAGCCGTCCCGGTTATCAGAATCAATGCAATTGTAATCAATGTGATCAAACGCTTCTTCATACTCTGATTATATCATATATCACAAAACCCCTTTATTCTTTCTTCCGATCAGTTTTGACACTCTGACGTTCGGGATGGTTATGCTGACCCCCGTCAGCAGTTTGATCAGCCAGATGAAGAAGGCCATGACCGCAACCGGAATCACGCAGGATGTTACGATCAGCACAGCGATTGCTTCTGTGATTCTGCTCAGCGTGTTCTCGAACTTGTCCAGCGTTCCGGAAACGCCGCCCTTGACTTTGTCGAACAGTTTCTCCACGACATTCTCGTCTCTCTCCTTGCCGACCGTATCGTTGATCTTCTTCGTGTCGTTCTTCGTGTCCTCAATGGTCTGCTGCACCGAAGACTGGTAGCTTGCGTCAATCTTTTCCGTCACGATTCCGCTCACCGGGATGATGGCGAACATCATCAGGGCGAACAGAATCAGCTTGACGCCGACTTCCCTCCATGTCTCACTGGCGTACCACAACGCCAGAATGAGCAGCAGACATGCAATTGGTATGATGATTCTGAACGCCGCCATGCCTGTAATGGTGACCATCCACTTCTCCAGGCAGATGGCGCCGAGGATGAACATGAAGTATCCGCTCAGATCAGCAAGCTGTTCCGCGATCGGTGTTCCTGCGTCTCCCGGCAGAAGGGATATCGCTGTTGCGGAAGCGGCCGACACGCCCATGAGCTCGGTCACGGTCGTCTTCTTGTCCTCCAGAGACGCATACGTCTTCGGGAAGCTGTCCTCCGTGGACGCGATTCCGGAGATCCAGAAGAACGATATTGCCGCAACCAGAAGCAAAACCACGCTGATAATAATCAGATTTCTCTTTTCTGTTCTCTCCATGGTAACCTCCTTTCTACCAAAAGGTTATCACTGCGGGTCATTAGTACAGAAGGTGCAGTTCACCGACCAGCGGCAGAGGCTCAGTGCTCCAGTGCGCCGCTCTGTAGATGCCCATTATGATCAGTACAAAGGCACCAACGCCTACAACCCACGAAATGTTGTCTCCGAAACGAGGTATTGCTGCGCATAATCCGCCCGCGATCTTCAGCAGGTTGATCACCAGCGCCTGATTGAGGTGATGGTTTACAAAAGCATCCGATTTGTCCCGGACAAAAAACGCGATGATCCAGCCAACCCACGTAATGTATGAAACAACTGCTACCGCTCTGGAATTTGTGTTATACATTTCCCCACACTCCTTTCTCTTTCATGTCAACAGTTACTATCTTTCTTTTGTGTGTATATGATATAATCCTCTTAGGCAATCAGACATCGCAGAATATGCGGTAAAAACCCGTCTGATACCGCAAAATTCGCAAAAAGAGGTGTTCCCAATGGCAGAATCAAAAAATCCCGCAACACTTTACCGTTCCAAGCGCGAGGCGCTCGGCTGGTCCAGAGAATACGCCGCCGAACAGATCGGTATCTCAGACGATAAACTGGAACGGATCGAAAATGAAAAACAGCTCCCGAATCCTCAGGATGTCCTGATCATGTCGGACGTCTACAAGGCGCCGGAGCTTTGCAATTACTACTGCAACAAGGATTGTGAAATCGGCCGGCAGTACGTGCCGAAAGTTCCCGACGCGGAACTGCCGGGAATCATTCTCCATCTTCTGGATTCGGTCTATGAAGTGCAGGATATGGAGAAGATACTCGTCAAGATCACCGCTGACAACGTGATCGACGAATCGGAGATCGAGAATCTGGTCCGGACCCAGTACACACTGGAGCAGCTTTCGATCATGATCGAAGCCCTTCAGCTCTGTGTCGAACGCAGAATCGACAACGGTGAGATTTCAAAAGA
>CACYBO010000097.1 GCA_902772685.1 uncultured Eubacteriales bacterium
ATTCTGATCGATGCTTCCGCAAGGTCTCTGATCATAGAGTCCACATCGCGTCCGACATATCCCACTTCAGTAAATTTTGTCGCTTCCACTTTGACAAAAGGCGCATCCATGAGTTTCGCCAGTCTTCTGGCGATTTCTGTTTTACCGCATCCGGTAGGACCCATCATCAGAATATTCTTCGGAGTGATTTCCTCTCTCATTTCGTCGGAGAGCAGGCTTCTCCTGTATCTGTTTCTCAGAGCGATAGCCACTGATTTCTTGGCCTCGTCCTGTCCGATGATGTATTTATCCAGTTCGCCTACAATTTCCTTAGGCGTCATCTGATATAGTTTGCTTGCCATATTCCCTCCCCTTATAACTTCTCTATGGAGATGTGATCATTGGTGTATACGCATATTGACGCTGCTATCTCCAGTGATTTGCGCACGATTTCTTCAGCGCTCAGATCGGTGTTGTTGTAAAGCGCGTTCGCTGCGGCGTATGCGTAGTTGCCGCCTGATCCAATCGCCACAAACGGCTGATCCGGAACGATTACCTCACCGGTTCCTGAAATGATCAGGATATCGTCCTTGTCCGCAACGATCATGAGGGCCTCAAGATTTCTCACTGCCTTGTCCGATCTCCAGAGGTTCGCCAGCGCAACAGCTGCTCTCTTCAGGTTCCCGCCGTGCTCATCAAGCTTGCTCTCGAATTTCTCAGTAAGCGAAAAAGCGTCCGCAACAGAACCGGCGAATCCGGAAAGCACTGTATTCTTGTATATTTTTTTGACTTTTTTGGCGCCATTCTTCATGATGGCAGTTTCGCCCATCGTAACCTGGCCGTCACCGCCTATGCAGACCTCATCGCCTTTTTTAACTGCGCATATTGTTGTTGCATGAAATTGTCCCATATTTTAACCTCCTTGCTCCCATTATATACGCTATTCTTTGTAATTGCATTCTTTATTTGAGCATGCCATTTTGGTATTTTTCCCTTTTTTCTCTACCAGCATACTGCCGCACTCAGGACACTTTTTCCCTGTCGGTCTGTCCCAGTAAACCTGATTGCATGCAGGGTAGTTGGAACAACCGTAGAACACTTTGCCCTTCTTGCCTCTCTTGATAACAATGTCACCGCCGCATGCAGGACACTTGACATCAATCGTCTTAACGATGGATTTCGTGAATTTGCATTCCGGATAGCCGGTGCATCCGATAAAAGTTCCGAAGCGGCTGCGCTTGACCGCAAGATCTCTGCCGCATTCCGGACATTTTTCACCTGTGAGTTCAACTTCGGGCTCCAGCTTCGGAATCGCTTCGTTCGCGTGTTCAAGTTCATCCCGCAGCGTTCCGTAATAATCCTCGATGATCTTCTTCCACCTGATATTCTTGGTCTCGATATCATCCAGACCCTCTTCCATTCTGGCGGTGAATCCTACATCAACAATTTCCTTGAAGTACTCTGACATCATATCCGTCACTGTAAATCCGAGGTTCGTAGGAACGAGGTTTTTCTTTTCTTTTTTGATGTATTTACGATCTATGAGTGTAGCGACAATCGGCGCATATGTACTTGGTCTTCCGATTTCTTTTTCTTCAAGATCTTTTACAAGACTTGCCTCAGTAAATCTTGCAGGAGGCTGGGTGAAGTTCTGCTCAGCTTTGATGTCAACAGGTTCAAGCTGTTCACCGACAGCCAGCTCAGGGAGCCACTTGTCATCTCCATCGCCCTTGAAGCTCAGACCCGCCTTAAGAAATCCGTCAAAGATGATCTTTGAACCGGTCGCCTTGAATCCGTATTCACCATTGCTGATGCCAACGCTGACTGTCTTCATCTTAGCCGGAGCCATCTGACTCGCCACGAATCTCTGCCAAATAAGCTTATACAGATTGTACTGATCCTTGCTCAGCTGACCTTTGATGTCGTCGGGAACCAGCGTGACATTGGATGGACGAATCGCTTCATGAGCATCCTGCACATCCTTTTTTCTGTTTGCGAAGAAACTGCCGCCATAGTATTCTTCTCCGAAATTGTCCAGAATAAAGGCTTTCGCCGCACCTCTGGCTTCTCCTGAGATTCTGACGGAATCCGTTCTGATGTACGAAACAAGACCGATCGTACCCATCCCCTTAATCTCAACGCCTTCATAGAGCTGCTGCGCAACCATCATGGTCTTTCTGGTGGAGAAATTCAGTTTGTTGGCTGCATCCTGCTGCATACTGCTGGTCGTATAAGGCGGCGCAGGTTTTCTGATTCTGTCTTTTTCTTCAACGCTTCCTACTGTATAACTTCCCTTTTCCAGTTCAGCAAGAACCGCATCGCTCTCTTCTTTGTTTTTCAGTGAAATCTTTTCGCCTTTGCGTGTTGCCAGTTTTGCAGAGAACTTCCTTCCCTTTTTAAACACTGTTTCTATGGTCCAGAACTCCTCAGGTACAAAGGCCTGTATTTCCTTTTCCCTGTCGCATATGATTTTAAGCGCAGCCGATTGCACACGTCCCGCGCTGAGTCCTCTGGAAATTTTTCTCCAGAGCAGCGGGCTGATGAGATAACCGACCAGTCTGTCCAATACTCTTCTTGCCTGCTGCGCGTCAACGAGATTCAAATCGATCGGCCGTGGGTTTTTGACTGCCTCTTTTACAGTCTTTGCAGTGATTTCATTAAAAACAACTCTGCACGGTGTGTTCTCATCGATACCGAGCAGATAGGCCAGATGCCATGATATTGCTTCTCCCTCACGGTCAGGGTCGGTAGCGAGGTAAATCTTAGACGCCTTCTTCGCTTCTTTTTTCAGTTCCTTTATGACGTCACCCTTTCCTCTTATGTTTATGTACTGCGGATCAAAGGCTTCCCGATCGGCGGTTTTATCAGTTTCAGAATTGTTCTCCAGGTCCTCCGGCAGAACGATTCCAAGCTTGCTCTTCGGAAGGTCTCTGACGTGCCCTACTGAGGCTACCACCTTATAGCGGCTTCCGAGAAACTTGCCGATCGTTTTGGCTTTTGAAGGTGATTCTACTATTACGAGTGTTTTTGCTGCTGCCATCTATAATCCTTTCTTCTCCCGCCCGAGCAGCGGAAAAACTGTTATTCTTCATTACAATAACCGATTATATTTCTATTGCCCCCTATTTGCAAGAAGTTATTTTCAGAAAAACTCTCCCCATCTCGGAGCCGAGAAAACCTTTCATTTCCATGACAGATAAAATCGGGGTGACATATGCCGGAGAGAGTCCCGCGCGCATACTCACCTCATCCACCGACAGTTCTCCCTCCGTTTTCAGTATTTCATAAATCAGATATTCTCTTTCGCTGAGCCTTTGCTTTGCATCTTCTTCATCCATGCTGCAGATGCCCAGATAATCGAGGATATCGTCCGTACAGATGAGCGGAGTCGCCCCCTCTTTGATCAGTTTATTGTTCCCCAGATTGTATTGACTGTCTATATTTCCCGGGACCGCAAATACCTCCCTGCCCTGCTCGGCCGCCAGCTCCGCAGTTATCAGCGAACCACTTCTGTTCCTCGCCTGTACAACCACTGTCGCCTCGCAAAGACCGCTTATGATTCTGTTTCTGTTCGGGAAATGATATCTGTTGGCAGGTGTACCCGGTCCGTACTCCGTCACGATGAGTCCGTGGCGCTGTATCTCCGACATCAGCACCCGGTTCTCCGGCGGATAACATACGTCAGGCCCGCAGCCCAGAACGGCGATGGTCTTTCCTCCCGCTTCCAGCGCTCCCTCATGGGCGCTGGTGTCTATTCCTGTTGCCATTCCGCTGACAACCGTCACCCCGGCGGCGGCCAGACACCGCCCAATTGCCTGCGCTGTGCGCCTGCCGTAGACGGTTGAGGTTCTGGAGCCGATTACGGCTACACACTTTTCTTTCATTATGTCAACATCACCACAGCAGTAAAGCTGCTTAGGCGGATTCTTTATCCCCTGAAGGGCGGATGGGTATGAAGGATCCCCATATTTTATTTTCTCAATTCCCATATTATTATCCTTTTTATATATTACGCTGAATTTTCTTGTTTCCTTTATATTTTCAGATCCACTCTGTACATGAGCGCTTCCGCGACATGATCCGTTTCGATGTTTTCGCTCCCCTCGATATCCGCTATCGTCCGCGCCATTCTCAATATCTTGCTGTACCCTCTCATGCTCAGCCCCAGCCGTTCGTACGACGCCATCATGAGTTCATGCCCTTCGCTGTCAAGAGCGCAGTATCTCCGGATGCCTTTCTCATCGAGCTGCCCATTGCACCCAAAGGGTTCTCCGGCGTACCTTTCGGTCTGCACGAGTCTGGCTCTAATGACTTTATCTCTCATCTCTTCCGTGCTTTCCCACTTCATTCCAATGGCCGGGTTGTCATACCTCTGAAGACTCTCTTTGTCCACCGGGTTCACCTTGATGTGAATATCTATCCTGTCGGCGAACGGTCCCATGAGTTTTCTCCTGTAATTCTCGAGCTGTCTGCCCGAACAGGTACACATTTTTCTGCTGTCCCACAGGTTTCCGCACTTGCACGGATTTGCTGCGATAACCATCATGACCTCCGAAGGAAAAACCACTTCCTCAAGATTTCTGTTGATGCGTATCACGCCCTCCTCCACAGGCTGTCTCATCGCATCGATCACTTTGGCGTCGAACTCACCCATCTCGTCCAAAAACAATACGCCCCGGTGAGCCAGCGAAAGCTCTCCGGGTCTTGGTCTGGTTCCCCCGCCGATTAATCCTGTCTGCGTGATATTGTGGTGCGGGCTCCTGAAGGGTCTCTGCGTGATGATCGGATTCTCAGGAGACAGGAGTCCGGCCACACTGTAGATTCCTGTGATTTCAACTTTCTCCTCATAGGTAAGTTCCGGAAGGATCCCGGGGATGCGTCTTGCCATCATGGTCTTCCCGCAGCCCGGGCTTCCCATCATCAGTATCCCATGGTTGCCGGCAGCGCCAACAAGTATCGCTCTTTTTACGCTTTCCTGGCCGATCACCTGTGAAAAATCCAGATTGCTTTTCCCGTTCACTGCTGCGTTTTCTTTCCTTTTATATATGCCGGGCACAGCCGTACCTGCGGCATACTCCGCCGCTTCCCTGAGGTGGCTGACGGGAATCAGATTGATATCTTCAAGAATAGACACCTCTGCAGCGTTTTCGACAGGGAGCACGAGATTCTTTATTCCCGCACGCCTGAGACATATGGCCAGCGGAAGTGCTCCCCGCACACCGTTTATGGTTCCGTCCAAAGAGACCTCTCCGATATAAGCTGTATGTTCCGGATCTGCCGGTTCACTTCCCAGCATCATGATTCCGAGTGCTATGGGCAGATCAAAATGACTCCCCTCCTTCGGCCTGCCCGCAGGAACAAGGTTAACCGTGACTCTCTCTGCGGGAAATCTGCCTCCGCAGTTCTGAATCGCCGGTTTGATCCGTCTGCTCGCTTCTTTTATCGTTGTATCCGCTAATCCAACAATATGAAACCCCGGAAGCCCGCTGTGCAGATCCGTTTCCACTGTGACGGGGTATCCCCTTATCCCCGACAATGTCGCTGTCCTGACTTTTGTCAGCATCTTTAATCCCTCCTTTTGCAAACGCATTCCACTGTGCGGTCAGAATGCGTTATCAACCTGATTTACAACAATCTCAATAATATTGAATCCGTATCTTCTGGGAACATATCCCTTCCCTTTCATTTCTTCCAGGTAACAGGCAGCCGCCTTCTTCAGATGCCTCTTTTTTTCTTCTGTCACAGCTTCGCACGGCCTGCCGAAATCGAAGCTCTGCCTCGTTTTGACTTCGACAAAGCTCACATCCCCGTATTTCTCGGCTATAATATCGATTTCTCCATACCTGCATCTGTAGTTCTGCTTCAGAATCCTGTAACCTTTTGCACGCAGGACATCTGCGGCCGTGTTTTCTCCAATCCTCCCAAACACCCTTTTGTCCATCTTTTCCATGCCTCCGCTCAGTTATCATGAAATAACAGTTCATCCTCTTTGCTCCTGTAGGAAAACAGCAATCTCTTCGTACCTTTCTCAAAAGCTGTCAGCACAAAGTCATCATCATCCCCATCATCTCTGGAAAATTCAACCGTTTCAATGCACTGTTCCGCCACATTGTTCTTCCCGGCGTCTGTCAGCTCCTCCCAGCTGCTGTCGGTCACCTCTACCGTCGCTGTAAACTGGTTTCCATGTGACACGACGCCTATATCGCAATCCACATCATCCGGGCTGCCGTTTGATGCACCGCACGCAGCGAGTACAAGACACAGTGCTGCAGCAGCCGATATTGTCAGGAGCCTCTCCCTAATCCGTCTTAACATTTTCGCCGCCTCCTTTCTGTTCCGCTACAGGCTGGTCTTGTTTTTTGGGGATAAGTAGACCACCCTGTAAGCCATCGACTTATAGTCTCTGGTTTTGACCTTTTTTGTCACCTTCGTCTTCTTCCACTTTTTGTCGACCTTCTGATACTGCCTTTGCGTGATATTGCGACAGTTGTACACCGGGTGGTACTGAATGGCCCAGGTGCCTTTTTTCTTTCCTTTCAGGCTGGTGGAGTATTTGACGCTGACGCTGAAGGACTTGTCGATTTTGTGGGTCATGAGCGCATAGCTTTCGAGTTTCGGGATAGATACCTTCAGTTCGCCGGTGTACGTGCTCTTTACGGATTTCTCTGTCTTGCAGGACAGCCTGTCGGTGCTTTTGCCGTTTGTGTAGGCGCGAACCGCTTCCTTCCATTTGTCGTGTCCTTCAAATACCTTTGACCTGTTCTCACACTGCCACTTTGTCGCCGCCTCATCCGCGGAGATCGGGACGGCGAAACAAACCGCCATCAACGCCGCAAACAGCAGAACGAAACATTTTCTTTTCATTTTTAATAACCTCCCTTCCCATTTATGCCCCTTATGCTACAAGAGAATTATAACGCAATAATTGTAAATATCAAGTATTTTTGTAAATTATATCCATTTTCCCATCGGCATGATCACATAAAAAAAGATGCATCGCTTCTGATACATCTTCCTTTCGTACTATATGTCTGAACGTCCTCTATTCCTGATTCAATACATATTTTTCTACAGCTGCCGCGACACCGTCCTTATCGTGATCCGGTGCAATAAAATCCGCGATCTCCTTCACTTCGGGTTTCGCATTGCCCACTGCCACCGCGACCCCTGCCGCCTTCATCATAGCCATATCGTTAGGACTGTCACCCGCTGCAAGCATCTCTGACCGTTCTATCCCCAGCAGATTGCCCATCTGTCTGAGCGCTTCCGCTTTGCTGGTTGTTGCTCCGCCGATTTCCAGATTGTGATCAAAAGAGCTCGTTATGGTAACATCCGGCAGAGTCTCAAGTCTGATCTTCATAGCAGGCTTCTCGGAAATATCTTCGAAATTGACGTTGATATTTTCCAGTTTGTCCTTGTGATCCAGCATGAACTGATAGAAATCATCCATCGGGTGGCGTGTGTTCAGAATATAGTCTACTCCGCGGAAGCATTTTCTGGTTTCCTCCACCTGTCTGTAGAACCATCCTTCAATGTAAGCCGCGCCGTCTACAAATGTCTCAAGAACGTAGTGCAGCGGTTCGAGCATCTCCACTGCTGCCTCCACAGCGTGCGGGGCAATGCAGTTCTCGTAAAAGGCCCTGCCCTCATGAAGGTCCGTGATCCTGGCGCCGTTGGATGTCAGAACATATCTGACAGGATCAAACTCCAGGATCTCCTGCGGCAAAGCGCAGAATGGCCGTCCTGTAGCGATGACAATATTCACGCCTCTGTCAGCCGCCGCCTGCAGCGCTCTCCTGTTGCCCTCACTGAGTTTTCCTTCCTTATTTAATGTTGTTCCGTCTAAGTCCAAAGCGATTAGTTTAATTGCCATTTACGATCTCCAAAAACTCAAGGTTTCTCTTTCTGACCTGCTTCATTGTTTCCGGGTCTCCGTGACCCGGATAGATGGTGATATCGTTTCCCCACTTGTTCACTACATTCAGGATGCTGTTCACCATTTCCTCATAGCTGCCATCTTCAAGATCCGTCCTTCCCAGATCTACATTAAAAATGGTATCACCGGTAAAGCAGATGCGGTCTCTCTCCGACATCAGGCATATACCGCCTCTGGTGTGTCCCGGCGTGTGCAGCACCGTCAGTTTCACCATGCCGCGGCCATCCCCTTTGGCGCCGCCTTTGCTCAGAGTCAGTACGTCGCCGTCCTCCAGAAACACATCAGCCCCCTCTTCAAATCTGTCCGCGTCCTCCCTGTGGATCATAATCGGGCAGTCGAGTTCTTTGCGGAGCCGGTCCGCATATCCGCTGTGATCCACATGATGGTGTGTGAGGATGATACCTTCCGGCGAAAGGTTCCCGTCTTTTATGTATTTGATGATCTTACCCGGGTCATATCCGGGGTCTATGATATAACAGGGGGTATTTCCCTCGGTTTCTGCTTTTGCATCACCCCGCTGCGACGGGCTGATGATGTAACAGTTTGCCTGCAGTATTCCGCCTATGTGTCTTTTTATCTCCACTAGTTTGCGCTCCTTCTATAACCTGTTTATTGTAACATGCGCAAAACAGCAGATTCAACTTGAATTCCTTTGTAATAGATGTATAATATGGTGTGTTTTGAAATAAAGGAGAAACGGATATGAAAGTAGCAATTGTTGGCGCCGGCAAGCTCGGTATGGCTGTCACCAATACACTTCTTGGAGGCGACCACGCTGTAACAATTATTGATACTGATGATAACCTCCTTCAGAAGGTAAGTTCACACATTGATGTTATGACTGTTACGGCCAACGCGAAGGAAGTCAGAGCACTCAGAAATATAGGAATCTCTTCCTATGACTTTTTGATTGCAACTACGGATAACGACGAGACGAATCTCGTCATCTGTTCATTCGCCAAGAAACTCGGCTGCGGCAAGGTTATCGCCCGGGTAAGGGATCCGGAACATATGCGCCAGATCCAGTTCATCAAGGATCTTATGAACGTGGACTACATTATTAACCCTGACCTTGAAATCACCAACGAAATCTACAAGTACCTTGTTGAGAAATATACACTGAGCAACGGCATCTTCTCATCAGGCAAAATATCTCTCCTTGAGTTTAAGGCGAAGAAGCTCAGCGGCCTGAAAGACCTTCCGATTTCCCAATTTGCGAGCGTGCTCCCCGGCATGTTGGCAGTAGGAATTTCAAGAAACGGAAAGGTCATCATTCCTCACGGGGATGATGTCATCAAGAGCGACGACAGCCTCTATGTTGTCGGTGAGAAAGAACCGATACAGGCCCTCAGCAAGAAGGTCCATGAAAGAGGAAAGTACACAGATCTGCAGAAGGTCATGATTATGGGCGGAGGCAAGACCGGTTTTTATCTGGCGGAGAAGCTCTCCGACTACGGCGCCTCCGTCAAGGTCATCGAGAGTGATAAAGCCAGATGCTACTATCTGTCGACACATCTGCACGACATCATGGTCCTCAACGGCGACGCCACCGACCTGCAGCTTCTGGAAGAGGAGAATCTCGACGGGATGGACGCTGTTGTAACCTGCACCGGTTTTGATGAAGACAATCTGCTTCTGGCTCTCACCGCTAAGCAGCATGGAATCGAGGATGTCATCGCCAAGGTCAGCCGCAGAAGTTACGCGGAGATCATCTCAACGATGGGTATCGATATGGCTCTCAATCCTATCGATATCGTAACAAGCATCATCCTGCGCCTCGTACAGGGCAACAAGAAGGTTCTTTCTTCCCAGCTCATACAGGGCCAGGCTGAAATAATGGAAGTCTACGCTACCCCTCATATGGATATCCTCGGTGTACCGCTCAAGGATCTGGAGCTTCCAAAGAGCGTTATCATCGCAGCAATCCACAGAGGAAACCAGGTGATCATACCGAACGGCGATACTGTAATAGAAGAAGATGACAGGCTTCTCATGCTGAGTCTTATCAGTGATATCGCAAGCACGGAAAAACTTCTCAAAGATTCGAGCAAGCTTGGATTCTTCAAGGGTCTTTAACGGATCCAAGGGATCAATATGCGCTGTACATTTGGAGCATTATTCAAAGTAATAGGAATGATAACGGTGGTACTTAGCATTGCTATGTTGCCACCTCTTTTGGTGTGCGTATTTTATGGTGAAAACCATGCTGCCGCCGGACTGTTCCATGCAATCTGGGTCGGCATCATCGTCGGAGCGGCGCTCTTCCTGCTTTTGCGCCATATCCGTAGAGAAGCAACTGTTCGCGACGGCTACCTGATTCTAGCCGCAGTCTGGATCGCGGCGTCCATATTCGGCGCATTTCCTTACTACTTTTCAGATGTTCTTACTGATCCGATAAACGCATTCTTCGAATCGGCTTCCGGTTTCTCCACAACAGGAGCCACGGTATTTGAAGACGTGGAAGCTGTCCCAAAGGGCATACTGATGTGGCGGTCCATCACATCATGGCTTGGCGGCCTTGGAATTATTATATTTGC
>CACYBO010000098.1 GCA_902772685.1 uncultured Eubacteriales bacterium
CGGAACCTGAACCCCTTGTTCTTTGGCTCTCCGTGCAGCCTCTTCAGCCGCTTTCCTTGCTGCTTCCGCCTTTTCTTCGGCTATCCGGCGATCCAAAGCATCCATCTCATTCAAGAGACGGATTTTAAGAGCCTCGGCCTTATCCGCAAAGCTTCTGAGGGTGGAGACATTATTGCAGTGCTCGGCACCATCATGAATCTCTCGGAAAAGGTCGATATACTGTTGCTTCTTTTCGCTCGCATATTCTTTCGTGTTTAGAACTTCCAGCACTCTTGCCCGCGCTTGATCAATAGCATCCAGTACAGGCTTTTCCTCACGTCTGAGGATTGTCATGTATAAGTCAATAAAACGCTGGCGCAGCTCCGGCAGTTTCGGAATATTCGCATAAGGCTTTTCCTGCCGGGTAATCTGCCGCATTTCATGGACAATCTTTTCCAGTTCCTCATCTACGATATAGGTTTTACTGTCATCGTAGATTGCCAGCATATCCAGCGCACGGCTGAAGATCTGCTGCTGTTCGCCGCTAAAGAATGCCTTAACAGGTTCAAAATCCTCCGCAAAATCATAGAAATCTTCTCTGGTCTTGGACACATACTGGAAGAACTCAAGCGGGGACTGGATCTGGATAACTGCCTGCATAATACGCTTACCGGCATCCAGCACTTTCTTACCAGGGAAAGCATACCGCTGATATTGCGGTTCCAGACGCAGTATTTCATTGATCGTATTCTGCGCGTACCGTTGGAAGTTCTTCATGATGCTGTCTTCATCCTCAGCGACGCTGGAGGTTCCAAAGACTTCCTTCATCACATCACGGACAGCTTTCTTATCTTTCTCATTCACACGGATGCGCTCTTCCATGAGAAGCTTCTCGACAAAGGCTTTCTTGGTTATATAGCTGATCAGTTCTTCCTCGGTCTTGTTATTTTGGTTGACGCTTGCTCCATTGACCGTAAACGCCAAGTCTCCGCGCTTAAATAGACGTGCGATCAGCCAGTGCACATCGTCCTCCACAAAACCGTAAGGGGCTTTCATGAAACGGTCTTTGACTGTCTTCATGGAAGTCTTCATATGCATATGGGAATTCTGCGCAATGAACGCCAATACATCATCAAGCGCATGGGTATTTGCTTCCGTTCCACCTTCCAGTCCCAGTGTCAGCTGATTGGTGGAATGGAACATCTTACGGATCTCAGCCTCACCCATAGCAGCATCGATATAGGAAAGCTTGTTATAAACGATCTGAACCAGTCTGCCGATGGATTCGTTGATCCTACCGGTCACTTCTTTGGCAGATGTTCGGACGGTATCGCCATTTACATAGATGGTGGAGTCTTTCAAGCTCTCTGTAAGGTACAGCTTTGCGTTGCCGTTGCGCTCCCGCATTTCCACACGCTTTGCTTCCTTGATCGTCTCGTACTTGGCCAGCTGGGTAGATGTATTCAGGCGCAGGAATTTCTCGATCTTCAGATACTGCCGGATCTCATCCAGGAATGCAGTATCATTTGGCAGTACAACCAGAACCTCGCGTCCCTGTCCGGACATCATGCGAAGTGTAGTTTCGTCGTTTCCGCCCTCATACCACGGAGTAAGAATACGAAGTCCGAAATCATAGCCCTGGTTGGCCTTATAAGGACGGTCATCCACGGCCTGATTGAAGCCGAAGGAATACCTTCCGTTAAATGCCGGGTAACGATATTTCTTGTCTGTGAAGATGTCCTCATAGATCATCTCGGACACTTTATTGATGACCTCCGCCATCTCGACATTCTGGCTGTCGATTTCGCGGTTGATTTCCTGCTCTTCATCCGTCAGGAATACGTACAGGCTGCCGTTTTTCTGAACCAGCATCTGACGCATGAGAACCTTCAGCGCGTCCTCAACTTTTGCCTTGACGGTAATCCGGTCATCATCGATATTCTCGATCATCAGACTGGTGATGTTATCAATATTGGATTCGATCTCCAGCACATATTTGATCATGAAGAGTGCTTTCAGCACATTGATCGCGAAGACGTCCTTATCAAGATGGTCTGGATTGATATAGCTGTTGTCATAGGCTTTCATGATCACACCCTTATGGCTGTGATCCAGGAAGTTCTCCAGCGCATCATAGAAGCGATGGAACGGTATAATCGCGCCGACTTCTTTCTCTTTGATAGCCTCTGCAGATTCCTTGAAGAGTGCCAACATGGAACGTTCACCCTCGGACAAATGCTTCCCGGATGCACCGTGGGTACGAATAGACGTCAGAACACTTGCCAAAAGGTTGAACTGGTACGGGATAAACGGATAGACCTCAGCGAAGTCCCGGTCATTTGCATATAATTTCTTTTCTACACCATCATTGAAAACGATCAGGTTTTTGATGATGGTTGATTTTTGCTCGTAAAGCAGGCGCAGGGTCTGGGCTGCCGTCTCGTTCTTCTCCAGAATACGTTTCTTAATAACAGTATCCACATTGGCGGAGGACAGCGACAGGCGGGTATCAAAACGGCCTTGAATCTTGGAGAAGTCGTTGCCTTTGACCTTTGTGATGGAATCAATATCCTGCTGGCTGGTCACAATGACCCACGCCTTGCCCATGCATTCACGGCCAAGTTCTTCCGTAACCGTCTGAAGGTTCAGCATCAGCTTGGAATCATCACCGATGTACTGACCGATCTCGTCCACAAGGAAGACAACATGATGGTTGTTTCCCATACGGTCGATATA
>CACYBO010000099.1 GCA_902772685.1 uncultured Eubacteriales bacterium
GAGTGAGTTCAGTGCAGGCAGTGTGCTGATTGCTGTCGGGAATACGACGAATGCGAGTCCAACGCCAGCAGCAGCAACGTATTCCACGCCACAGTTCTGAGCGTATGCCATGTAACCGATGATGGAGAAGATGCCGATTCCGGCGAAGATCTCGAATCCGTGGTTCGTGCATGCAGTCAGGAATGCAGTGTTTACAACGTCCTCTTCCTTAGGCAGGTAGCTGGAGTATGAAATCATGATAGCAAACGCAATGGACAAGCTGAAGAATACCTGGCCATAAGCCGCTACCCATACATCCGGCTTGGCAATAGCGCTCCAGTCCGGAGTGAACATGTAAGCAATGCCATCGATTGCGCCCGGCAGTGTGATACCTCTGAAGAAGATAACCACGACGCAGAGCAGCAGAATCGGCAGGCAGATCTTACAAGCGATGTCGATACCTTTGTTGATGCCGCCGTACATGATGACTGCCACAACGATCCATACGATGAAGAACGGAGCAAGCAGTCCCGGATTGATACCGCCAACCTGCGTAATGCTGTCAGTAATCTCCAGCGTTCCTGAGAAGAACGATGTACTCGTGTCCTCTCCCCAGGTACATCCGAACGCCTTGCCGATGTAGCAGAGTACCCATACAACGATTGCGAAATAGTAAACGGTGATCAGGAATGAAATCAGTACCTGGAACCAGCCGAGGAATTCAAACTTCGTGTTGATTCTTGCCAGTGAGCCAGGAGCACCTGATCTGTAGGTTTTCCCTATTGTGTATTCCAGGATAAGAATTGGAATACCGGCAGTGAGAATTGCAAACAGGTAAGGGAAAATAAACGCGCCGCCGCCATTGGTTGCTGCTATGTAAGGAAATCTCCACAGATTACCAAGACCTACAGCGGAACCGATTGCAGCGAGGATAAAACCTAGTTTGCTGTTCCATTGTGCTCTCAACTTAAAACACTTCCTCTCCAAAAAATAATAAATAATAGCTTTTTGTGTATTAAAACAACAATAATAACTTGTTTATTATACTTTCAGAACAAGAATATGTCAATGGACTTCTTTAAGAAGATGTGCTTTCCAGAGAAGAAAGTGTGCCTTCCAGAGCTTCAAATGCTGCTTCCAGGTCTTCTGCCGTGATCAGTTCAAGCTGTTCATCGGATACGTTCTCCAATGCGGCCAGTCTGTCCGCCTGCACACCGATGGCTTTTTCAAACAGATTCCGCACTGTTCTGCCGTTTCCGAAATGCTCATCACGATTCTCGTACATGCTGTCGAATCTGGTCAGAAGCATCATTTCGGTCTCTTTTTCGATCTTGTAACCGTTCTTTTTACAGAACATATTGAATATTCCCAGCATTTCGCTGCCGGTGTAATCCTTGAACTCAAAGTACTTATTGAATCTTGAAGAAAGACCCGGATTGGAATCGATAAACTTATGCATGAGTTCAGGATATCCCGCGACGATAACGACGAGCTCATCCCTGTGGTCTTCCATCGCCTTAAGCAAAGTCTCCACAGCCTCCGCGCCGAATCCATCGTCTTCATTGTTTGCCAGCGAGTAGGCTTCATCGATGAACAGTACTCCTCCCATCGCTTCGCTGATCACCTTCTGCGTCTTGATCGCAGTCTGGCCAACATACCCCGCAACGAGCATGCTCCTGTCCACTTCAACGAGCTGGCCCTTAGGCAGAACGCCGATCTGATAATAAAGCTTTGCGATAAGACGGGCAATCGTTGTCTTGCCTGTTCCCGGATTGCCGGTGAAAACCAGATGATAGGAAACACCTGCCTGGGCCATGCCCCGCTCTTCCCTCATCTTCATGATCTTGATGAAATTCATCAGGCTGCGCACATCGCTCTTGATGTTTTCCATACCGACGAGACTGTCCATCTCCTCGAGCAGTTTGTTGAGTTCTTCCGGAGTTCTCGGAGTCTCCGGTTCCTCGGCCTTTGCCTGCACGTCTTCTGTCTTGTCCTGCGCGCTTATTTCCGTTCTGACCGGCGGTTTATTGATTTCCGTAAGTTCTCTCAGTTCTTTTTGGAAATCGTCCAGGGTCTTGTCCAGATTATCGCCTTTCGTGCCCTTCGGCATAATAAGATCCGAACCGAAATCAAGCATCTCATCAATGGCGCTGAAGACCGGGCTCAGCGTTCCGCCGAAATTGTTGTTCCTGCCGAAGCTGTAGAATGTGTACATGATCCTCTGCGCTTCGTTGGCTTCTTCAAGATTAAAATCCCCGTTTATCGACGCAAGTGAAACCAGCAGGCTGTTGAACCCGCTGAGGAAGATTCCGATTTCTTTATCGTGACCGCTCATTTTGGTGAAGAAGTCCGGCACATCGGGTCCCTGACTGCTTCCTCTGAAGGAATCCATGACCGTCCTGACCTGCTGCTCTGTGTAGCTTTTGCCTGTAATCACTTCCAGCGCTTTCGCATAGTCTTCAGTGTAATCATTGTTTTTGCTCCAGATTCTGACGGCGCATTCTTCAGTGTAATGCTGAAACGCCTTCTCTCTGCCGCTCCCGCAAAAGCCGGATGTGAGCTGCTCCAGGCTGGTGAAATCTTTTTTTAACTGTTCAAATTTGTCCATGGTGTATCCGTCCTTCTCATCTTAATCAGGTTTCATATCTTCATTATAGTCTTCATTATAATGGATTGTGTGCTATAATAAAAGCCACATGCATGAATTACCAATCACTCAAAAAGTAGTAAAAATCGCAGAAGAACACTGCCGGGACAACGGAGGAAGCCGTGTGCTTAAAGTCAACATGGTGATCGGCGATTACTCCGGGTATGTCGGGGAAGCAATGCAGACCTACTTCGGCATCATAGCAGAAGGCACCCTCTGCGAGGGCGCCTCACTTGAATTTACTAAAGTTGAGCCGAAACTGCGGTGCACGGAATGCGGCAGACTGTTCAAAAAACAGCTGCTCACTTTTGAGTGTCCTTACTGCGGCGGACAGGGTGAACAGTCCGAAGTCGGTAAGGAATTCTATATCGATACCATTGAAATCGAATAACATCAGGGAGGACCGACGGTCCTCCCTGTTTTCTGATTACAGTACTTCTACACCAGCCTCTCTGAGTTTTGCCTCCGCTCCCTCAATGTCGTCAACGCGGAAAACGACGTTTGCGCTTCCCGTGACCTCACCGGTATATGCATACATGTATTCGATATTAACATTTGCTGCTTCCAGCGCCTGCAGGATATCGTAGAGCGCACCGGCCTTATCTTCCATGATGGCTGAAACCACCTCTGTTGTTGTAATGATATGATCATCCTGGAGAACTTCCTTGGCCTTTTCCACATCGGATACTATGATTCTCAGAATACCGAAGTCCCTGACCTCTGCGATGGTCATAGCGCGGATATTGACACCCGCCTCTGACAGGCGTTTTACGACCTCATGCAGCATTCCCGGTTTATTTTCAAGAAATATTGATAATTGTGTAATAGCCATTGTTATTCCTCCTTAATCGTGCAGTTTACGGTTATCTATAACTCTGACGGCTTTGCCCTCGCTTCTTGTGATCGTCTTAGGCGGCACAAGGTGGATCTTTGGTCCGATGCCCAGCATTGTACGCATTGCAGACGCCAGACCTGCCTCCATATCCTGAATATCTGCGACCATATCGGAGATCTTCGAAGGATCTGCCTCCACATAGATATCCAATGTATCCGTGTTGTTTTTGCGCCCGATCTCGATCTGATAGTTAGGCGTATAACCTTCGTTGAGAAGAACCGTCTCGATCTGGCTTGGGAATACATTGACGCCGCGGATGATCAGCATGTCGTCGCTTCTGCCCATCGGCTTGCACATCTTCACATGCGTCCGTCCGCACGGACATTCCTCACGTGTGAGAATGCAGATATCGCGGGTGCGGTAACGCAGAAGCGGGAAAGCTTCTTTGTCCAGTGCTGTGAATACCAGTTCGCCCTTGGATCCTTCCGGCAGGACCTCGCCTGTATCAGGATCGATGATTTCTGCATAGAAATGGTCCTCATTGATGTGCATTCCACTCTGCGCCTCGCATTCGAAAGCGACGCCCGGGCCGCTTGTCTCAGTGAGCCCGTAGATGTCATAAGCCTTAATGCCGAGACTCTTCTCTATATTGCGCCGCATCTCTTCCGTCCATGGCTCTGCACCGAAGATACCGGCCTTGAGCTTGTTGTCCTCAGGCTTGTACCCTTTTTCCGCCAGGGTCTCTCCGATAAACGCCGCATAGGACGGCGTACAGCAGATGATGGTCGCATTCAGGTCCATCATGAACTGAATCTGGCGGTCTGTATTACCGGAAGACATTGGGAGAGTCAGGCTTCCCACTTTGTGGGATCCGCCGTCCAGTCCGGCTCCGCCTGTGAACAGTCCGTATCCGTAGCATACCTGAACAACGTCTTCCTCTGTTCCACCTGCTGCCACGATGGCTCTGGCGCAGCACTCGTTCCACAGATCCACGTCGTGCTGTGTGTAGAATGCTACGACGCGCTTGCCTGTAGTTCCGGATGTGGAATGGATGCGGACGCAATCGTTCAGATCCACAGCCAGCAATCCGTAAGGATAGGCTTCTCTCAAATCAGCCTTTGACAGGAACGGCAGTTTTTTGATATCGTCCACGCTCTGGATGTCTTCCGGCGTGAGTCCCTTTTCTTCCATCAGATTCCTGTAATAGGGAACGTTTTCATACACATGCTTGACCTGCTTGCGGATTTTTTCGTTCTGAATCTTCAGGATCTCTTCCCTTGGTGCAGTTTCGATTTCCTTCTGATAATAGTGTGACATGTTTATTACTCCTTGTTATATATAAATACTGAATGATTTCTCTATTTACCAAGGTTGTCTGTGATTCCAACAGTTGTCTGCGACTTGTAGCAGCTGAATATTTCTTCCGTACTCTTCGGTATTGCGCCGCGGCTGAGCGCCGTTACAATCGGAACGATTACAAGCCCGCCTACCATGGCGAAAACGCCGGAGTACAGTGAGTTTCTGAATACGAAACTGAGCAGTAAGCTGCCGGATACATCCAGTGCTCCCAGCGAGATAAACAGCTGCAGGATCTCAAGGATGGTAGCCCATACGAAGCAGCAGGCAACTGACACCCTGGAAACATGCTTCGTGTAAAGTCCATACAGGAACGGTGCCAGGAATGATCCTGCCAGCGCGCCCCAGGAAATACCCATCATCTGCGCAATGAACAGGCTCTTCGCGTGTGCCTGCTTGATTGCTATGATTGCCGAGATGATGACGAATACAACGATGAACGCACGCATGATGACAACTTTCTTTCTCTCGTCAATCGGATTCTTCTTCAGCGGTCCGATAAAGTCCAGTGTGATCGTCGATGAACTGGTCAGCACCAATGAGGACAGCGTGGACATGGATGCGGACAGAACCAGCACGATGATGATGCCGATGATGATTGGTGAAACCGTGGAAAGCATGCTCGGGATGACAGCGTCAAATCCTTCTGTTTCCACATCGATATCATACAGCCTGCCGAAGCCTCCGAGGAAGTAACATCCGCCTGCGACGATCAGCGCGAAGAATGTCGATATGACAGTGCCCTTCTTGATCGCGTCTTCGTTTGTGATGGCGTAGAATTTACCGACCATCTGCGGCAGCCCCCAAGTTCCCAGGGATGTCAGCATGATGACGAAGAACAGGAATCCCGGATCTGCGCCAAGAAATGCTGTGTACTGCCACCCTCCGTTTTCTCCCGTAGCCAGTGTCTCCATGGC
>CACYBO010000100.1 GCA_902772685.1 uncultured Eubacteriales bacterium
CATTGGTCTCCGTAAGATCGACCCTGTACTGATTCACGGTATCGGATGTAACCACATCTTCCACAGTGACATCCTGATCAGCAATAATATTTGAAATCGTGTACTGATTGTTATCGTCGAGTTCAACTTCCGTTCCGTTCACTTTCACGGCAAAGTCAGCGCCCTTCTTGTAGCCTTCCGCAATGTCCAGCTGGAAGGTGTAGCTGCCTTTGTTTGCCGCAGGAGACACTGAATCACCTACGGGCGATAACGTATAACCTGTACCTGAACCCAGCGTAACATTCCACAGAGTCTCCTGCCCGCCCCCTTCAATGGAAAAATCGAAAGTCTTGAGCGTGCCGTTGGTCGATGAATAATACGGCTGCACTGTGACCTGCGCTGTCCCTCCGGACAATACTACCGGATGCGAAATGGATGTAGCAGTACTGCTCTTGCCGTTGACCTTTACGCCGGCGCTTGAAAACCCGCTTCTGGTAATATTGAGCTTGAATTCTGCTTCTTTTTTTGTGGCGGGATCAAGCACCACATCGCATGTAGTGCCGTTCCATTCATAATTCTTAACGCTGACGCCGCTTACTTCTACCTTTGTAATATCACAAAGAGCATAATTCTGTGCGATCCAGCTCCTGGTCTGATTCCACACTGTCGTGGGATCTGTCGAATCAGCCGCTGCCTTGTCCGGATTCATCGCCCAGGGCGAAAACGCCAGACATGTCAGCAAAGCCAATAGAATAGCCATCAGCTTTCCTGATCGTTTGACCATTTTCATTGTTCCACCTCCTCATATCTCTTACAGTCGACAAAATCTTTATCTTGGTTTTGTGTTGATTTCCTATTTTGCTTTTGCTTTTTTAGCCTTGTTCAGAACTCCAATATACTTATGCTTCTTGTACGTCTTGTATGGTCTGGAGCTGACATAGTATGTCTTGCCCTTTTTCAGCCCCTTCACAGTTAATTTCGTCTTCTTTGCACCTTTGAATGACTTGACCTTCTGAGACTTCATATTCTTACTCATTGAGTAGATAACATCATATCCAGAAGCACCTTTGACCTTCTTAACTGTAGCTGTCACAGATTTCTTGCCTGCTTTGACCTTCTGTGAAGTTGCAGTGTAGAATCTGTAGTTCACCTTACTCCAATTGCTCTTGGACCATACGTTTCCGGTCTTCTTTACGGTCATCAGTTTGAAATCATACAGACCGTTCTTCTTCATTTTCTTCAGGATTACGGTGTTCTTACCTTTCGTCCACTGGTAATTCCACTTCTTTGCCTTTGCTTCCTTGTAAGCAATGCGGTAGTTCGTCGCACCGTTGACCTTCGCCCATTTGACGGTCATCGTCTTCTTCTTTGTGCTGGCTGTAGTTGTGATGTTGTTTGTCTTGATTGCCAGTTTGCTGTCGGTCTTTGCTTTATCTATGGTCGCGTCAGAAGGTGTGATTTCGTCAACATCTGCAGAAACATCATCTGCAGGCTGTTCAGGCTTCAGCTTCGGAATCGCTTCTGTCTTCGTATGTGAAGCATCCCGTTTGCAGGTATAGGACATAACGCCTTCCTCTGTTTCAGTAGCTTCTTTGGTCACTTTTCCTTCGTCCCAATCGTGACCCAGCGCATCGATATCATCGACTGTCTTTGTCTGTGTCTTAAATGCTTTGTTATCAAATATTGCGGTATATACAGTCTTGCCTTTTTCTTCACAGGTCGGGTTTTTACCGATTCTGGTTTCGCATACCGCAGTTTCTGATTCCACGTGACTTGCTACTCTCTTGCAGATGCGGCTCGCTGTAACCTCTTTATTGTCTGCGCTCCATTCATAAGTTGGTTCTTCCCAGTCATGGCCGGCGGCAATCGTCTCCGGCTCAGTGATTTGACGCTTTGCTCCAGCGTCTGCAAACATTTTCCCGCACCTGGAACAGGTCCAATACTCCTTTGTCCCGTTGGTCGTGCATGTAGCGTCCTTTTGTTCTGTTTTCACCAGATTATGTGCGGCTTTGTCTGATGGCTTAGCGTTACTGTCAAAATCAATGAGAATATGATATGAGGCCGCACCAGTATTTTCCATCCTTGAATTCCATGCTCCATATACTTCGAGAGACACTACTTTAGCATTTGATGAATATCCCAGACCCTCAAGTTCATATTGAGTCTCGTTGAAGAAAGCACTGCCGCCCCATTCTGTTCCTCGGTATGAATCTGCCGGGACAAGAAGATTGTGTGCCTCTTCTAGAGAGTCATAACTGTTATCTAATGGATAACTATAATTCTTAAGGTTGATGATGTTCCTGGAGAGTCCCCAAACTTCCCAATCCGGATCCACTGAAAACACGTCCGGATCCTCAACAATCGTGAAATCCATCGCCGAAGGAAGCGTCAGCTTATAAATCGGATAATAGTTGCTGGATTGATAACCTTCCAATGCCTCATATTCATCAGTGGTTTCAAAATCTGCCAGAGCATAAAGCGGCCAGACTCTGCACTGATTGTCAACGATACTGAGGCCTTCCGCTTCCGTGAGAGCACTTCCAGAGACAGTAAGAGTGACTGTATAAATATCGTCGGAATCAACCTGGCCATCATTCGCCTTGAATTTCAAAGTGACCGTTCCCTCGCCTTCCGGCGTGTAGACATAGTCCTTGTTGCACGCAGCATATGCAGCGCTGTTTACTGACACTTTGTAATTCAGCTGATCGCCGTTAGCGTCTGTAAAAATCTTTGAAAGATCCACTGTGTAGTTTGCATTTGCGCTGATATCCTTGTTTTCCGTCGCATTTACTCC
>CACYBO010000101.1 GCA_902772685.1 uncultured Eubacteriales bacterium
CTGTGGTTCAGGGACTTCGGGCGCGGGAACACAGAGCAGATGCTCGAAGGCCTCTACGAAGCGCGTCCCCTGTGCGCGCGCGTCAACCTGACGTGGGTGACGCGGGATGAGCTGCTGGAACTCTGGAGAAAAAACGGGATCTCCTGCGCTCCGTTTGCGCGGGAGCTGCCGGAATGCGGGGAGACATCCGGATGGGAGCTGCCGGAATGCGGCGTGACATTTACCCCGGAGCGCCCGGTGGCGCAGATGCCCGGGTTTAAGGAAGGGTATTTCTACGTGCAGGATACCGGCTCCATGATGGCAGGCGCACTGGCGCCGCTAAATGGCGGAGACCGGGTGCTTGATCTGTGCGCGGCTCCCGGCGGTAAAGCGACGCATATGGCCGAGCGGCTGGCATGTCCAAAGGATGCTGCGAACAAGGCATCTCGGGCGGAGTGTGCTGCGGGCGAAGTGCTCGCGTGCGATATCAGCGCGTCAAAGCTTCCCCTCATGCAGGAGAATGCGGCCCGCCTCGGGCTGCAGAACATTTCT
The DNA here is from genome assembly GCA_902772685.1 of uncultured Eubacteriales bacterium. GTDB lineage: Bacteria > Bacillota > Clostridia > Peptostreptococcales > Anaerovoracaceae > Lentihominibacter. Next base: position 532 of record CACYBO010000101.1, read on the forward strand.
TTTATGACGGCGGATGCCTCGCTCTTTAATCCGAAGTGGAAGGGAAAATGGGATGTGGTACTGGCCGATGTCCCGTGCTCCGGCCTCGGCGTGATCGGGCACAAACCCGATATCAAGATGCGGCTTAAGCCACAGGATATAGACAGTCTCGTCAGGCTCCAGCGGAGCATTCTGGAGAACGCGGTGCGCTATGTGCGGCCCGGCGGACATCTGGTCTATTCCACCTGCACAGCCTGCCGCGCGGAAAATGACGCGCAGGTCGAGTGGCTTTTACAAAGATTCCCGCAGATGCATTTGATCAGGAAGATACAGCTCCTTCCGGGAGTGCACGAGAGGGATGGATTCTTCATGGCACTGTTTGAGAAGGAGCAGGAGGCAGGAGGACCTGAGGTCAGGGCAAAGCAGTAAGGAATTATTTGTAAAATCGAAAAAACCCATAGTTTTTCCCGTTTTTGAAATACAAGGTATGGGATTTTCAAGAAAAACGGAAAAACCCTAACTCTTTTTTAACAAAAAAACTAAAACGTTAAGAGTGAAAGCCTGAAAAATAAGGAATTTTTTTAAAAATGAGAAAAACTCATATATTTTAAGGCGATTTCAGAGGAAAATGTAAGGAATATTTCAAAAAACCGAAAAAACCCATAACTGTTTACGGCTCAGGGCGAAAAAGTTAGGGTTTTTTAGAAAAACAGAAAAAATCCTTAGCAGGAGCGGATGTTTATTAATCTATGACACAGACTGACACACAACTTAAAACCCCCATGCAGGATTTGGACCGGGAACGAATCAGGCAGTGGTGCAAAAAGCACGCAGAGCCCGCGTACAGGGCGAAGCAGATCTTTTCGTGGATTCATGAGAAACAGGTCTTCTCATTTGAGGAGATGACGAATCTTCCGAAGCCGCTGCGGCAGAAGCTGGCAGCGGATTATACAGCGGCGCCGCTGCGCGCGGTGCGCCGGCAGATTTCACAGATTGACGGGACGAATAAGTTTCTCTATGAGCTGGGCGACGGGCAGTGTATCGAGACGGTGTTCATGCCTTATAAGCACGGCAATTCGGTGTGCGTTTCCTCGCAGGCCGGCTGCGCGATGGGATGCACGTTCTGCGCTTCGACGATTGGAGGAAAGGCGAGGGACTTAACGCGTGGGGAGATCCTCGCGCAGGTCTATGAGACGCAGAGACTGACCGGGGAGCCGGTGTCAAATGTGGTCGTCATGGGGACCGGCGAGCCGCTTGACAATACGGAGGAGGTTATCGGGTTTATCCGGCTCCTGGCGGATGAGGCGGGACAGAACATGAGCCTTCGCAACATGACACTGTCCACATGCGGGATTGTGCCGGGCATTTACCGGCTGGCCGAAGAGAAAATGCCGATCACGCTGGCACTCTCGCTCCACGCTCCGACGCAGGAGAAGAGGGAGAAACTGATGCCGATCGCGCGCCGTTACCGTCTGGATGAGGTGATGAAGGCGTGTGATGACTACCGCAGTACGACCGGACGGCGCGAGACATTTGAGTATGCGCTTGTGGCGGGAGTCAACGATACGGATGAGGATGCGGCAGAGCTTGCCGCACTTCTTAAGGGGCGCCATGCGCATCTTAATCTGATTCCGGTAAATCCTGTACGCAAAAAGCAAGATGTTGGGGAAAAAGCTAAAATAAGGCGTCCAAACCGTCAACATATTGTCAAATTTCAAAATAAACTTGAAAAAAACGGAATAAATGTTACTATAAGAAGGGAAATGGGCGCCGATATCGACGGTGCATGCGGGCAGCTGCGTGCGAAGAGGGCGGTATCGGACGATTCTGGCAGGTAAATATCTTATGGAATATTTCAGCAAAACAGACATTGGAAGAAAGCGGGAAGTGAACCAGGATTATGTGTTCGCGACGGATCAGCCCGTCGGTAACATCCCGAACCTGCTGATTGTGGCCGACGGCATGGGCGGTCACAAGGCTGGTGACTACGCTTCAAAATACACGACCGAGACAGTGGTGGACACGCTTAAGAACACGGCGATAACAGGGCCGAAGGCGATGTTCGAGGAGGCGATTAAGCTCGCGAACACGCGGATCATCGAGAAGGCTGCAAGCGACGTCAACCTCGAGGGCATGGGGACGACGCTCGTGGTCGCGACCGTGATTGAGCACACGCTGTATTTCGCCAATGTCGGTGACAGCCGCCTTTACGTGGTCGGCGAGGAGATCAAACAGCTGTCCAAGGACCATTCTCTTGTCGAGGAGATGGTACGTCTGGGCGGCATCAAGGAGGATGAGGCCAAGCATCATCCCGACAAGAACATCATCACACGCGCGATCGGCGCCAAGGATGATGTTGAGATGGACTTTTTCGAGTACCGCCTCGTGCCCGGGGAGATTGTTTTAATGTGCACGGACGGTCTCAGTAATATGGTGGAGGATGAGGATGTGCTCCGCATCATTAAGGGCAGCAGGGATCTGCCCGAGGCGGTGAACAGACTGATCGAGCAGGCAAATAAGAACGGCGGCAAGGACAACATCGGTATCGTGTTGGCCGATCCGCTTTCTGATGAGGAGAAAAGCTTATGATTCGCAGCGGTGTAAGACTGAACAACCGTTATGAGATCTTAGAGCGCATCGGCCGCGGGGGGATGGCGGATGTTTACCGTGCGACTGACCACAAGCTGAACAGGCCGGTTGCGGTAAAGGTCCTTAAGAAAGAGTTCCGTGAGGATGAGAGCTTTGTCCAGAAGTTCCGCTCTGAAGCACGTGCAGCGGCGGGACTGATGCATCCGAACGTTGTCAATGTCTATGATGTCGGCACCTACAAGGGACTGTGGTACATGGTCATGGAACTGGTCGACGGCATCACGCTCAAAGAGTATATCAACAAGAAGGGACGCCTGTCGTGGAAGGAAGCGATCAGCGTCAGTATTCAGGTGTGCTCCGGCATTCAGGCGGCACATCAGAAGAATATCATTCACAGGGATATTAAGCCGCAGAACATCATCATTTCCAAGGACGGCAAGGTGAAGGTCACGGACTTCGGCATCGCCCGGGCGACGACCGCACAGACGACCACGACCAGCATGATGGGCTCGGTTCACTATACGGCGCCCGAGCAGGCGCGCCGCGGCTTCTCCGATACCCGCAGCGACATTTATTCGATGGGTATTACCATGTACGAGATGGTGACAGGACATGTTCCCTTTGACGGGGACAGTGTTGTGACCGTCGCGTTAAAGCATATCCGGGAGGACATCGTGCCGCCTTCAGAGCATGTGCGTCTGCCGTACAGTCTGGAGCAGATCATTTTAAAGGCCACCCAGAAGAACCCGGATTACCGTTATCAGGATATGGACGAGATGATTCTCGACCTGAAGCATTCGCTTCTCGATCCGAATGGCGGATTTGTTAAAATGGCAGCCGGTGCGGGCGGCGCATACGACATTCTCTCCACGCAGGAGATCCGGAAGATGGAAGAGGATGAGAGACAGAGCACGCAGACGATGAACCTGAGTGACACGGACGATCTTCCCTACGATGACGCCTACGATGACAATGACGACGATCTCGATCCGGGCACGAAGAAGGTCAACAAAGTCCTTCTCGGCGTAATCATCGCGATTATTGTGGCGCTTGCCATCTTCGCAATCGGCAGCGCGACCGGCCTGTTCAAATTCGCCGGCGGCGATAAGAAGGCCGAGAAGAGCGATACGGTCGAGGTGCCGAATGTGGTCGGCAAGACCGAGGCTGAGGCGACGGAGGTTCTCAAGAAGGAAGGCCTTAAGATCAAGGTGGTCTCCGAGGAAGATTCCGACAAGTACGAAAAGGGCGTGGTCATGAAACAGAAGACATCCGCCGGTACGAAGGTGCCGAAGGGCACGACGATTCAGGTTATCCTGAGCACCGGCAAGGTTGAGGAGATCACGATTCCGGACGTCGCGGGACTGTCGGAGGATGAGGCGAAGCAGAAACTGAAGGAAGCGGGCTTCAAGAAGACCGATTCCGAGTATAAATACAGCACGACGACTCCGGAGGGTGACTGCATGGGCACCGATCCCGAGATCGGCACGAAGGTGCCGGCTGACACGACCATCACAGTCATTGTCAGCAAGGGTACCGAGTCAGCTGTGGTTCCGTCGCTGGTCGGTCTGACCGCGCAGGAAGCAGAGTCGAAGCTGGCGAGCGCAGGGCTGACGGGAGCACGCACAGACAGCTACAGTGACACGGTGCCGGAGGGACAGGTCATGTCTCAGAATCCGTACGCCGGCACGAAGGTTGAGTCGGGCTCGACAGTCTCCTATGTTGTCAGCAAGGGGCAGCAGGACGTTCAGGTTCCGCAGATAACGGGCGGCAATGAGACGCAGGCAGTCGCAGCTCTCAAGGCGCTCGGACTTAAAGGCGCCTGCATGGGCGTCATGCCCAGCAAGGAGCCGAAGGGAACGGTCATCAACCAGAGCCCTGCAGCCGGGCAGACAGCTTCGCCGGGAAGCACGGTTACCTATTACCTGAGTGCGGGTTCCGATCAGTCGGAGGACTCGGATGATCAGGGTGACAATGCCGCCGGAGCAGGCGGGCAGTGACACTTTAAGAAAGAGAGTGTGAATGGAGAACAAGACCGGAATTAAAGGTCGTATTATCAGAGGTATCGCCGGATTCTACTACGTTGACGCAGCAGAATCCGGCTTTTTCGGCGGGCTGTACGCCTGTAAGGCGAAAGGCATTTTCCGGAAGGATAATGTCAAGCCGCTTGTCGGCGACCGCGTGATCTTCGATATTACGGACGAAAAGGACATGGAGGGCAATATCACGCGGATACTGCCCCGCTCCAATGAACTGATCCGGCCGGCTGCCGCCAATGTGGACCAGGGGCTGGTCGTCTTCGCCTTTGAGGATCCTGCGCCGAACCGCCTTCTGCTGGATCGATTTCTTGTGTATATGAGACAGATGGACATCCC
>CACYBO010000102.1 GCA_902772685.1 uncultured Eubacteriales bacterium
AGTATCAAGGGTTGCGGGCACCGACTGGTGGTTGCATAGAGAACGCGTGACCCTAGAACTTCCCCACAAACGCCAGTTTGTATAGCATTTGGACTAATGAGGATAGTAAAATGATCATAGAGCACAACCCGACAGAAGTCGAAGCGATGCAGGCGTATAAAGATGGCGACATCGACAAGGCGCATGATTTGGAAGCTGAATTTGTGAGGCAGTTTCAGGAAGCGTTTAAGGACGGAGTAAGCCATTGTTCCTGCGAGGAAGCGTGCAGATGGCATGGGATGTGCCGGGAGTGCGTGGCAATACACCGTGCGCATGGGGATCACCTTCCTAATTGCCTGAAAGAGGAGAAGGTGAATCCATGGAATAGTGAGGTAAAACGATGATCAACGAAACAATCGGAAAACTGGGCTTCGGTCTGATGCGCCTGCCAAAAGACGGCGAGAAAATCGATGTTGAGCAGACGAAGCAGATGGTGGATCTGTTTATGGACGCCGGGTTCAACTACTTTGATACGGCCTGGGCCTATGATGGATCGGAAGAGGCGATTCGGAAGGCGCTGGTCGAGCGGTATCCGCGGGACAGTTTCTATATCGCCAGCAAACATGCAGGCTGGATCGCCGGCAAAGAAGGCGATGAAGCACTGAAGCTTTTGGATGAGTCCCTGGAGAGGGCGGGGCTTGAGTACTTCGACTTTTACCTGATCCACAATGCAGGCGAGTGGCGCACGGGTTACTTCGACAGGAACGATCTGTGGAACTGGGCGCTCAAGCAAAAGCAGGCAGGCAAGTTCAAGCACCTGGGGTTCTCCGCTCATACGACCGCCGAGGAGCTGGATCAGCTGCTGACGGATCATCCGGAGATGGAATTCGTGCAGCTGCAGCTGAACTATGCCGATTGGGAGGATGATTTTATCCAGTCCCGCCGCTGCTACGAGGTGGCAAGAAAACACAATATTCCAATCATAGTGATGGAACCGGTCAAGGGAGGCATGCTGGCGACCCCGCCGGATTCAGTTAAAAAAGTATTTCAGGATTTTGCGCCTGAATTATCCTGCGCCTCATGGGCCGTGCGGTTCGCAGCGGATCTGGAAGGCGTCCTTTGCGTTCTCTCAGGGATGAGCAATGTGGAACAGATGGAAGACAACCTTTCCTACATGAAGGGATTTACAAGGTTCACGGACGATGAGAGAGCGGTTCTCGCAAAGGCAAGAGAAGAGATGGCCAAAATCGATCTGATCCAGTGCACTGCCTGTGACTACTGTGCTAAGGTCTGCCCGGTGAATGTCTCAATCGCTAAGACCCTGTACGCCATCAACTGTTACAGAATGTACGGCAATATGGATCTGGCCAAACACCAGGAGAGCCTGGGCACGTTCATGTACGGCAGAAAGTACGCCAGAGAGTGCATCAAATGCGGCAAGTGCGAAGAGGTCTGCACACAGCATCTTAAGATCAGAGATCACCTGCAGGAAGCAGTCGATCTGTTCGGCAGCGGTGCACCGGAAGGTGAGGAGAATCAGTAAGATAACGAAGAGGTGATAAAATGCGTAAAAAACTGACGATCGTAATTCCCCAGTGGCAGGGCGGCGGACAGGATCTGTGTACGTATTATGGGGCTTTTGCGTTAAAAGAGAATTATCTGCATACTGAGCCGAGCGTGACGATTGACGTCAGTACTGATGACATCGGACCTGTGAAAAACGGTATTATGGGGTACGATGATATCCTGGCGTCGGTCAAATCCGTGAACAAGGTGCTGGAAGAACAGGACCCCGATAAGATTTTTGCGCTAGGCGGCGGGTGTGATGCGGATACGCCTTGCGCCGCTTACCTGAACCGGAAATACGGCGGTGACATGGTCGTGATCTATATTGATTCGCACGGCGATCTCAACACCCCGGAAAGTTCGCCAAGCAAGCTCTATTACGGCATGTCCCTGCGCGCGCTGGCGGGCGACTGCGTGCCGGAATATATTGATCAACTTGCGCAGACCATTTCGCCAACACAGCTTGTGACATGTGCCGGACGCAATCTGGATCCGGAGGAAATCCGGTTCAAAGAAGAGCATAACATCATGAACTTCGGTGTCCGGGAGATCGAAGAGAACGCAGCAGATATCGCTGCCCAGATCAAGGACAAGGGCTATAAGCACGCCTACATCCACATTGATCTGGACTGCCTGGATCCGGAGGAATTCTGCCTCATGCCGCTGTATGAGCCGGACGGACTGAAGTGCGAAACGCTGCTGAAACTGGTTCATGAAATCAGAAGACGGCTGAATGTAGTCGGACTCGGCATCCTGGAATACAGCGGAGGATCGGAAGACAAAAACAATCCGCTGCTCAGCGAACTAGTTAAAATCGGCAGGAGACTGTAAAACACGGAAAGAGCAAGGAAGTAACATGATTTCAGCAGAAGAAGCGAAGAAAAAATTGGTTGAGGGCAATCAGAAATATCTTGATGCAAAGGCAGGAACAGGCGACATTTCAAAGGCTTTGCGCCTGAAAACCGCGGAACAAGGGCAGGAACCCTATGCTATCATCATCACATGCTCCGATTCCAGAGTCATTCCGGAGAGCATTTTTTCTGCCGGGCTCGGGGAGCTGTTCGTGATCAGGGTCGCGGGGAACGTACTGGACAATCACCAGCTCGGAAGCATTGAGTACGCTGCGGAGCATCTGGGAACGAAACTCATCGTCATGCTGGGGCACACCAGGTGCGGCGCAGTCGGCGCCGTTCTGGCAGGACACTCCGGCGGTTTCATCGATTACATCCTGAAGGATATCGCCCTTGCGGTCGGTGATGAAAAGGACGACTTCAAGGCAAGCTGCATGAATGTGCAGCAAGGTGTTCAGCGAATCCGGAACGAACTGAAGATTCATCCCATCGAAGATGAGAAGGGGCTGGAAGTCATAGGGGCAATCTATCATATAGAGGATGGGACAGTTGAATTTCTCCCGGAGGACGAAGCGAGTCTTGAGGACGAGGAGAGATGATCGACATGAACCCCATCATCATTCAGGCAATCGGCTTTGTCGGAGTACTGTTCTTCATCCTTTCCTATCAGATCAAATCGAACAAAATGCTGTTCCTGATGCAGTTGCTGGGAACAGCAACTTTTTGCTGTCAGTTTCTTCTCCTCGGAGCGACCAGCGGGGCAGCCAATCTGATCGGGATCATCGTGCGGAATGCGCTGCTGATGAAGTACCGCGACTGGGCGTGGATCCGATCGAAATGGACAGAAATCATCTTTTTGGTTTTCTTTACGGTGGCCTTTGCCGCCACATGGCAGGGATGGATCAGCCTGCTGCCGTATGCCGCAGTAGTGGGGACGACGGTTACATACTGGACGGACAACGCGCAGAAGATCCGGCTGGGCAATCTGGTCTGCGGGTCGCCGTGCTGGCTCGTGTATGACGCCCTGATCGGCTCCTGGGCCGGAGTGCTTAACGAATCCATCACACTGGGATCCATCCTCGTTTCCATCTGGAGATACGGATGGAAAGAAATGGGCAGACCCGATTCGGGGTTCTAAAGCCGATCGGATATAATATTAAAATGCAGCCCGATATGATATACTAAACTATAATGCTATTACAGTCTCAAGTAAGGGAATCAACAATCTGTGAAAACGATTTTTGATATCTTCAAAAGTGATATACGCGCGATCGTAAAGTACTTTTTTGTACTGGTAATTGTCGTGGCTTTAGGTGTAATGCCTTCCCTGTACGCCTGGATCAACATCTACGCGAACTGGGACCCTTACGTCAATACCGGTA
>CACYBO010000103.1 GCA_902772685.1 uncultured Eubacteriales bacterium
AAGTCTCAGTCAACGCTTCTGTACCTTCAGCCGTCGTTGAGATTTCAGCAGTATCGTCTGCGAAACCAAACGATGTAGCAGCGAAAATCACAACTATGAACATCGCTGTTATTTTCTTCATTGTCTTTAACATACCAACCTCACAAATAGTCTTCTTCAAAACAGGTATAAAAATAGATATAATGGTACATAAATAATTATACTTTTGCCTGTTTTGAAGAGTCAATTAACGCAAGTTTAGGTGTTTGTTAAAATTTATTAATATTATGCCTCCTCGCTTGGTTCTCCACGCCCCTTTCTTTTGCGGAGGAGGGACCGGATCAGATGTCCCGCAGCCAGGCACAGGAAGATCGCAAGTCCTATGAGAGACACAAGGATCCCCTTCTCCAGCCCCGGAGATGTATAGTGCATTTCAAGCTTATGCGTGCCTGCAGATACCGGGAACCCGATAAAGGAAATGTTTACATTGTCGAGCTTTTTCACCTGCTTGCCGTCCAGGCTGACGTTCCATCCGGGAGTTCCCAGAATCGACATATAGACCATCGAGTCTGTCTTCGCGTTCACCGTGCCGGTGATCTGGTCATTGTCAAAGCTGTCGATGTCCAGTTTGTTCTTCACAAGCTTCTTCGCCGACTGCTCGTAGAGATCCATCGGAACAGCGTAAACGTGAAGCGCGTCGAAGGAGTAGTGTCCTACATTATCGAACACGATCTTGATTTCACCGGAAACCGTATCGAAATAACCTAGCTCATCGTTGAAATCTACAACATCTCCGAACCCTTGGTTTTTGCCTTTGCGGTTGGATACAAGTTTTTTGATTCCGTTCTTTCTGACTTCGATCTTGAACTTCTGGTCATCTTCAAACCCCTGCCGCTTCAGGTATTCTGACTTGCTGTTGGCAGCAGGCGCGCTGCCCGTCAGTTCCTGATACTCGTCATAGGAGCACTTGTCTCTTGTCAGGTTGTCAAAGGCAATGACGATCTCGCTGTTTTTGACTTCCGGGATGCTGATGGTAATGGTTCCTTCTTCGCTTCTGCAGGTAAAGGCGTTCCCGTCAAGGTCGATGTCGTCCGTTCCCACGATTTCATAATCGATATCGTCTACGCCTGTTTTGATTTCGTCAGGACTGAGATGCCGGATTCCGTCCACCTGATCCGCATAATCATCCGGAACGACGGCAGCCTGCATGACCACCTGCTCCCGCTCCAGATACGGATATTCCATCAGTTCCGACTCTGTAATATAACCATCATAGGCTGTGCCCAGCCCAATGCTGTACTTGTTTTTGTATATCTTGATGCCGTCGACTGTTGTCTCCAGATAATCATAACCGAACGGAACATATTCCTCCTGTTTTCTTCCGCTGTCCGACGGATCAATGAAGTAGTATTTGACGCCCATCAGCGTATCCATCCCGACTCTGTTTCCATTGGAAAAACTAGCCGTCCGGTCAAAGTATCCGAAGTTATTTCCCATGACCTTATTGTACATGTGCCAGGATCTCTTGATCGTGGAAAAGTAGGTATAGATCGACCGCATATCGTGGTAGATGTTCTTGTTGGGCGGCACCTTTGTCTCGGCGATCCGCTCGCTTCTGAAGAACGATGTATCCTCTGCCTGGATTTCCTTGGCGACCCTCTGACAGGAGCCCTCATAATCCGCGTACGTCTTGCCTGCTTCCTGATATCTGTAGATCTCACTGCCCAGACCCGGCATCAGCTTGGCATTGACAACGAGGACGACATTCGCGATCAGCAGTGCTGCGAGGACACAAGTGCAGAGCCTCCGCCAGATTTTCTGATCAAATAGTTTCGCCCGAATCGCATAAACACAGATGACAATCAGTCCGATTGTTCCGCCGATGACTGCATTGACCATCGTGACTCTGGGAACGATATGCAGATAGTCGTAACATCCCCAGACAGCCCACACGCAGATTGCTGCAATGAAGACGGCCATAAGAATGATGTTGCCTTTTTTCTTCAGCGTCTCCTGATTCAGGCACTCGACCGTCGCCCAGACCATGAAGAAGGTCAGGACAAAATACCATCTGCCTGTCGTATAACTGAACCCGTTAAAGATGCTGCCTGTAACAGGGAGGAGTCCCGCAATGAGGAAGAGCGTCATCATGATTGCCGCTGTGCTCTTCTTCCTGATATTGAGAATGGCAACAGGAAGGAATACGAGCAGAATGCCCGCCAGGAAAATCTGGCTGAAGCCTGTCGTCACATTGGACAAGGAAAACAGATTTGCCGGCATGCGCAGATACTGCATCAGGCTGTATAAACTTGGATCCTCGACGGTCGATTCCATCGTGGCTCCGGTCGTTTTGATAAACGTCTGCAGGAACGAAAAAGCAGACAGCATGAATCCCAATATGCCGAACACGATGAAAGAAGCGAAGTGGCACAGGAATTCTTTGACTGCAGGTTTTCTGTAATGGAAGTACCGGACAATAAAGTACAGGAAGATCACGATCCCGGATATGTAGGCCCATAAGGTGCTGAAGATCAGCAGCAGCGCCACAGAAATCGAGAAGAGCCAAGGGGAATGCTCCTTGAGCAGTTTCTCAACACCAAGCACCAGGAGCGGGAACAGTATCATCGCCGTAGCAAAGGTTCCCTGGGTGTTGGTTGCCTCGATTGCCCAGCCTGAGAACGCATAGCAGAGCGAACCGAAAACGATCTGCTCTCTGCTAAGCCGGATGTATCCGGCGAACGC
>CACYBO010000104.1 GCA_902772685.1 uncultured Eubacteriales bacterium
CTGGACGAGCGGCATTACAACGCCCTGGGCGCGGTCATGGGAGGAGTGTACTTCACCATGTGTGACTTTGCGTTTGCAGTCGCATCCAATCACAATTCAGTTCCTTGTGTTACGTTAGGCTCCCACGCCATATTTGTGGAAAAAAACAAGAGCAATCATTTGATCTGCGAGGCACGCTGCATCAAGAACGGCCGTCACACCTGTTTCTATGAGGTCGATGTTACGGATGACCTGGGGACAGAGATTGCACACGTTACAGTAGAAGGGTATAAGCTCCTCGGAAAATGACAGCAAAGCAAACAATTTGACAGGAGGAATGGAAATATGTTTTTGAAGAAAAAACTGGACATCAATGTCGGGCTTGAAGAGTACAGACATCTGCAGCAGGCGGGCGTCAGGGATGGCGTTGTGCTGCTGGATGTGAGAACTCCGAGAGAACACAAGTATGCTCATCTGCGGGGCAGTGTCAACCTGCCGCTGAATCAGCTCAAGAGCGCCGGCAAGTTCATACCGAGCTTCGATACGCCGGTATTCGTTTACTGCGCAAACGGCGCGAGAGCGGACAGGGCAGTCAAGAGACTGAAGCGCGCAGGCTACACCAACATCAAGAGCATAGGAGGACTCGAGGGATACCGCGGGGAAATCATCCGCGGATAAATCCGTCTGAATATGTTTGAATACTTCTGGAAACAATACGAAGACATTCCGGCGGGGTTGGGCTATGCGCGGTTCGGCGCTGAGCACATCGTAACTCTGCTCATTCTTTGCGTGCTGATTATTCTCGCTGTCAGAATGATCGCCGGCGGGAACTCCCGCTCCACAGAAGATAATCCAAGGCTCCGATTGGCCATGAGAGTGATCCCATGGGTCATGGTGGGTCTTGAATTGTTTAAGGACCTGTTTCTGGCAGTATCGGGACACTTCGGCGTTGGATATCTGCCTCTGCATATGTGCAGCCTGGGCCTGTTTGTATTCATAGCTGCGTCAATTTCCCGGACGGACAGGTGGAGGATGATATGGGGTGAGATCGCATGCATCCTGATCGTTCCCGGGACGATAGCGGCGCTGCTCTTTCCGGACTGGGCGCATCTGTATCCGGTGTTCAGTTTCATGAATCTATATGGGTACGCCTGGCACGGGTTGCTTTTGCTGTATCCGCTGCTGATGGTTCGGTGCGGCTGGACGAATCTGAGTATCAGACACGCCCACTATGTGTGGATTTTTATGATTTGCGCGGCAGTGCCGGTCTACGTATTTGACCGCGCCTTCCATTGCAACTACATGTTCATCAACTGGCCGCCGAAGGGGACGCCGCTCGCGTGGATCGCGCAGATGACAGGAGACAGCATGTATCTGGTGGGCTACGCTGCCCTTGCGGTGGTTGTGATCGGGCTGATATACGCCGGCGTGGAATGCTATCACAGGATCAGAAAATGACAGGACAGGACACCAGAAGAAAAAACAGAGCGATGGGCCTTATGGTGATCACGGCGGTCATGTGGAGTCTGGGCGGGATCTTCATCAAACTGATTTCATGGAGTCCCTTCCTGATCGCGGGTATCCGGAGCGGTATCTCCGGGAGCATCATGGCCATGTATATGGCAGCCACCCACACGCGGTTCAAATTCAACCGCTATTCATTCCTGGCAGGAATCGGGCTGGGGTTTTCCGCCACGCTCTTCACCATCGCAAACAAACTGACAACAGCCGCAAACGCAATCGTGCTCCAGTACACCGCGCCGATCTTTATCCTGCTCATTTCAGCGGTTTTCTTTAAGGAGAAGATGCAAAAGCAGGACGTTCTGGTTGTGTGCATCACGATGGGCGGCATGGTGCTGTTCTTCCTGGATCAGCTCTCTCCGGGTAATCTGCTGGGGAATGTGCTCGGTATTTTCGCAGGCGTGACGCTGGCGCAGATGTTTGTGATGGTCGGCCGGGGAGGAGACGATGATTCGACGAGGATGAGCGGCATTCTGATCGCCCATGCGATAACCTTTCTGATCGGCCTTCCGCTGGGAATTCCGCAGACAGAGGAAATTGCGGAAATCGAGATTCTTTATGTTATAATATTGGGCGTGTTCCAGCTGGGCATACCGTATGTTCTCTACGGCATCGCATCGAGAGACTGCCCGCCTCTGGCGTGTTCCCTCATCGGCATGCTGGAACCGCTGCTGAACCCGGTCTGGGTTGCAATTTTCATAGGAGAAGTGCCGGGGCCGTTCGCCCTTATTGGCGCTGTTATAATAATCGTTACAGTATCATGGTGGTGCGTCAGAAACCGATAGCGCCCCGCAGCTGCACGGGGCAGCAGAATACAGGAGAAGAGATTTGACATATTTAATGCTGTATCTTGCGGTTACGATTGCAGGATACTTCATCGGAGCAAGGCTGAAAAAACAGAATAAATCCTGGCCGTGGGTTGGAAGTCTTCAGACCCTGGTCATTATCCTGCTCGTATTTCTGATGGGGAGCAGAATCGGGGCAAGTGAGGAAATCGTTTCGTCTCTCGGCACGATCGGGCTGATTTCATTTGTGTTTACAATCGTTGTCATGTTCGTGACAGTGCTGGCATTTACCCTCGTCCGCAGAGCCTTGGGCTTTGACAGATACGGCAGGCGCGGCGAGGCGAGAAAGACTGCGGCTGATGCTGCGTCCGACGAAGCTGCGAAGCCGAAGCTGAACAGCCTGACCCTGATCATCGTCGTATTCGTGGCGGTGGGAATCGCAGCAGGCTATCTGTTCCTGCCGGACGGATTCATCGCACAGGTCGGCACGATGCTGACAATCACGCTCTGCATGCTTCTGGTGCTCGTGGGAATCGATATCGGCACAGAGGGAACCATCGCCAAAAACTTCAAAAGCGCCGGATGGCGCGTGGTCGTATTTCCATTTGTATCCATTGGCGCGATGATGCTTGGGTCCGCCATTGCGTCACTGTTTTTGCCTTTTGGCGTGCAGGACGGACTTTGCATCGGCTCAGGGCTCGGATGGTATTCACTTGCTTCCGCCATGCTGGTGGACTACTCCCTGCAGGTGAGCGCCATTTCTTTCATGCATAATGTAATCCGCGAAGTGATTGGGATTCTTCTCATTCCTGTGTGCGCGAGACATCTCGGGTATATTGAGTGTTACTGTCTGCCGGGCGCTTCATCCATGGACGTGTGTCTGCCGCTGGTTGAAAAAGCCGCCGACAGCAGTGTCGCCGTCTACTCCTTCGTAAACGGCGTTGTCCTGTCCGCGGCGGTACCGGTGCTGGTCAGTATCTTCATGAGTCTGTAGCGACGTATTTGAAACGCGATGCGCTACTGATAGTATTTCCCGACGTACGGTCTGATGGCGCCGAGGACCTCATCCCATCCGTCTTTGACTTCAAAATCCGTGAGGAGATAGCGCTTCACAATGTAGGTGATGCGCTCTTTATAGTGTTCCATGGCTCCTTCAAGGTCGAGACCTTCTCTGATCAGAGCCTTAACGTCATATTCCGAATAATCTACGGTTATTGTACAGCGTTTGCGGCCGCCCGCTTCCAGATTGTCGATGACGTCGATATCCGCGAACTTGGGGCGCACAAGCGCGAGTTTGAGTTCAATTACTTTCATGTTGATTTCCTGCTGTTTTCATGCGTTGTTTTGTTGCCTTTGCGGTAATCTGACAATACGACATTTTCCTGTTTGCGTCAAGATTTCCTGCTTTTGCAGCCGGATATCGGATCGCATAAGGGCAGGGGCGGGTTGACAATTCGACTGCCGATATGTACCATTCAATTTGGAGCATATCACTGAAGCAGCCCAATGGCACGGAGGTAAAACAATGATGAGATTTGGCTGGTTTCAGGATCCGGACAACGTGGTCTATGCAGATGTAGAGGAATTCGCCGATCACTTCGGCAAGGAGACGGGCATTGAGAATTTCCGCGCGAAGCTCGATGCGTTCAGGGCAGAACCGACTAAGGAGGGCATCCTGCTCAAAGGCAGGAAACGTACGACGGTCAAGCTGTTCATTCCTGATCTCTACTTCTCGGATAAAAAGACGAAGCTCGATATGGGCGACACGGTCTGGGTCTACATGGGTGAGTACTATCCATGTTATTGCGTGTACTGGCCGCTTGCGGAGTAGTGTGCGCATGCTGTGCTGCGGATGAAAAGGAAACAAAGGAAATAAAAAGAATGAGCGAGTACTATGTCAGCTGCAACAGAATGAAGGAACTCGAGAAGGCGACCGATGAATCAGGTCTGTCTTATTATCAGATGATGGAAAACGCCGGGACGATCGCGGCGAACAGGATCGTCGAGATCACCATGGCCACGCGCAGCCGGCCGCATCCATCCAAACGTCTTCTGAAGGCGCGGGTCTACTGCGGCAAAGGCAACAACGGCGGGGACGGTTTCGTTGTGGCGAGATTGCTTGCGCAGAGGGGATGGGATGTCAGGCTCGTTCTGGTGGACGGCGAACCGCAGACCCCTGACGCAATCATCAATTACGGACTTACAAGAGAGATGGGGATTCCGGAAGCTGCATTGGGCACATTGACTGCAGAAACTGATGTGGTCGTCGATGCGATATACGGCACGGGTTTTCACGGCCGGCTGAGAGAGCAGGGAGCCGCGGCGTCTGCGGAGATCGCAGAAGCAAAGGCATCCGGCGCTATGGTTTTCGCCCTGGATATTCCATCCGGTATGGGAGGAGATCTGACGGACGAAGGAGAACTGGACGAACGCTGCGTCAGAGCGGACGTGACGATTACATTCCACGCGAAAAAGAGCGTGCATCTGCAGTCGTTTGCTGCCGGATACTGCGGCCGGATCATTGTCGCTGACATCGGCATCGTTGACGATGAGAAAGACGGTGCTGACGGGAAGCCTGCACATGACGGCACGCCAAATCAGCCGGCGGCGGAATTGGCGGACAAGGAAGTCTACACGTTCGATGATTTCATAGATATTGTAGCCCGGCTGAGAGCGCCGGACGGCTGTGTATGGGATAGAGCCCAAACCCATGAGACGCTTACGAAATACATGGCAGAGGAAGCTCAGGAAGCGGTCGACGCAATGAAAAAGGGCGATGACGATAACCTCTGCGAAGAACTGGGCGATGTGATGCTGCAGGTCGTGCTCAACGCGCAGATCGGCGCGGAGGACGGTGCCTTCACCATCGATGATGTGATCCAGGGAATCTCCGAAAAAATGGTGCGCAGGCATCCTTGGGTGTTCGGGGATATGGAGATCGAAAGCATTGAAGAGAATGTATCCCTTTGGGAACAGCTGAAACAGAAAGAAAAGGAATCCAAGAAGTGATTATAAAGATAGAGCGCTGCGCATTCCGCGCAGCGCTCTATTTTTCTGTCATAATATGTGGCAGTAGCCGCTTTATGTATGCGGCATCAGTCGCTGTCAGCTGTCTGGAACGGGCTGTTGGCCATTCCTTCTGAGATCTTCTTTACGTGGTTGTACAGTTCCATGTATTCCTCTTCCTGTTCGGAGTCTTCAGGATTGAACTGGACATCGGTCGGGAAGAGCGCGATGAATTTTTTGTTCACGTTCTTGCCTGTGCCCGCGACAGCGTAGTCCGGGAAGTCCACATAAGATTCGTCCTCCGGATCGAAGGCCATAATCGTTACAAGATGTCCGCCGAAGCCATCCTCGCGCGCCTCTTTATAGTAAATCTCCAGATTTGACGGAGAAGTCTGTTCATAACCCCATTCATCATCATTCGGCATGATCAGCAGGAAATCATTTCCGTAGAGCAGAAGTTCACTTCCGTTTTCCTGCAGCTTGAAGCCTTCCATGATATCGTAGCCATCTGCTTCACCGGTTTCAGTAGTTGTTTCAGTCGTCGTCTGTGATTCAGTGCTTTCTGATGTGCTCTTCTGGTCTGTGTCTGAGCCGCTGCATCCGGCAAAGGCAAAAATCATGATGATAACCAGCCCGGCCAGCAGTATTGTTCTCATGTGTTCTCTCATTTTATCCCTCCCTGCGCATGGCGCAATTGTGACATCCCGGACACCCCGGTTCATGATTTAGATAGATTATACACTTAGAATCACAGAGAATACCATAGACGTTTATTAATATTTGGGGCAAAAAATTCAGAGTCCTTTGACGTTGATTCTGCGGGATTTTGACACATACAGCCATGCTGCCAGTGTCAGCACCATGAACCCCAGCATAGTCGTCCCGACGCCCCCGATATAAGAACTCCAGGGCAGGGAGCCTATGAACATACCGATGCTGCCGAGCAGGGTGTGCATGAAGTTCAGCAGGGCGGACGCGGAACCCGTATCGCCCTTGACCTGGTCCAGCAGGAGATTGGTGGAATAGGGCCTCATATAACTGTTCGCGATACTGAACGGTATCATGGTCGCCAGAAAGGTGAATGGAGATACATGGCCGACCAGAAGCATGGCAAAGGCCGCAGCGAAACCGATGATCAGCAGAATCCACATGGTAGCCTTTGCGGGAGCAATGCTGTTGATCCTCATATAGATGAGCGGGCCGAAGACTGAGGTCAGCGCATTGACCGCGAAGAAGAGGCTGAAGGTTGTCGGCAAAAGTCCAAAGTAATCCTCGTATACATAGGAGGCGACTGCCAGATATGCCATGAACGGAGCCGAATAAAAGGATACCGTCAGAAGGAACGCCGAGAAGTTGACGTTCCGGCCTACGACGCCGATGCGCCGGATGGAATCCATGACGCCGCCCTGATTGATTTCGTCCTCATGAATGGACTCTTCAAAGAAGAAGGTCGTGATAAGGCAGGCGGCCGAAATGGCGGCCAGCACGAGGAAGACGGTTCTCCAGGTGGAAATCTGTATGATCAGAGCGCCGAGGACCGGTGCTGCGATCGGAGCAATGACGGACATGCTCTGGACCACGGCCAGAGCTGTCGCCCGCGTCTGTCCTTCGAAGCAGTCTTTGATGATGGCGATGGACAGGGAGACCATGCCGCCGGCTCCGATTCCCTGGATGATGCGCATGAGAATCAGAAGATAAACGCTGGTGGTGACCGCACAGCCCACGCTCGATACCATGTAGAAAATGAGTGAAAGAATGAGGATCTTCTTTCTCCCGCTCCTGTCGCTGAGGGGTCCCATGAGCAGCATGCCCACAGACATGGAAATGAAGAACATCACCATGGTCATGTTGACCAGCGCCGCCGGCGCCTGGAAGTAGTCCGCCATTTTTGGCAGGGATGGCATGTACATATCCGTCGACAGGGGCGGCGTCATGCCGAGTACGGTGACCAGGGCGATGAGACCTGCTTTTTTTAAGTATTTCTGCTGAATCCAATTCGTTTGCATGATAGTGATTATATCATATATAATAAAATAACCCGAAGAATTCAAACAGAAGATGTTATGTTCAGAGGAGACTGACCATGCTGAAAAACAACAACA
>CACYBO010000105.1 GCA_902772685.1 uncultured Eubacteriales bacterium
AATTTAATATCGGGGTGTAGCGCAGTTTGGTAGCGCAACTGGTTTGGGACCAGTGGGCCGCGGGTTCAAATCCTGCCACCCCGACCAACTTGATTAAAATGTGGGCCATTAGCTCAGTTGGTCAGAGCATCCGGCTCATAACCGGCAGGTCCTGGGTTCAAGTCCCCGATGGCCCACCATTCAATCAAACAAATGAATAATGCTTCGCAAAGGCAAACAGCCTGCGAATGTGTGCCCAGATAGCTCAGTTGGTAGAGCAGGGGACTGAAAATCCCCGTGTCCTTGGTTCGATTCCGAGTCTGGGCACCAATTTTTTTTTGCAGAAGACTGAATGATGTAATACAATAGAAATGGCAATTGCAGACTAGATGATGAAAGCAGAAACAACATGAATAAGGCGAGAAAGAGTTTATACATTATCATAATCGGAATGATCCTGGCAACGGGACAGTTCTTTTTTTCTGCCCCGGATACATCCTGGGGACAGACAGACGAATCCGGAACGAATGCATCCGGCGATACGATACTTGCCTTTACTTCAGATGTGCATAACACTTACTATAATGGTTCTGTGTGCCGTCTGGCCGCGTGGATTGATAGGGTACAAGGTAAATACGGAACAATAGATGCGATGGGATTCTGCGGCGATATGGCGAACTCCGGAGCAGCCGGCGCGGCTGATTACTGGACCTTTGCGCAAAGAGTTATGGATACGGTTGCCGGAAAAGGCGTGGAAGGTATCTATACTACGGGCAATCACGAATATTATCCCGGAGACATACAATATAATGGCGGTGTTCTTACAAGCGAAAACAACCAGACGATTGCGGACAGATTTACAGTCGGCGGTGTAGGCAAGGAAGGTGACAATTACCGCATATACTGTCTGGGTTCAGCCAGTGGCAAACAGGAGTACCGGGCCGACGAAAGAAATACGATGGAGGATTACCTGATGCATGTCGGCAATGATAAGCCGATTATTGTCATGACGCATTATCCGCTGCACTTTTGTCTTCGGCATAATGATGATATTGGGTTGGGGAACAGAGTAACGGGCAATGCAGATTCCGTGATAGATTCACTCAATACTGCTGCTACGAATGACACACCGGATAATCCCGCGGACGACAGGACGATTATTTTCCTGTGGGGTCACAATCATTCGGAATTCGATCCATACTATGATCAGATTTTTGTTCCCGGGGACAGTATCCAATATGAAGAGAATGGGTACAAGGAAATTAAATTCTATTACGGGGCGGCTGGATGCATGAGTGACAGCGAATACAGTAACGGCAGTGCATCGGTCAAGGGCAAGGGCCTTCTTATCCAAATCAGATCAGATGACAGTATAGGTTTTGCATACTGCAACGCCAAGGGCGAAGATGTCACAGAGGAAGGGAATTACCCGAAGATTGTTTTAAAGGACAAGCATGTCACCGGATTGCGTTTAGATAAACAATCGCTGACAGTTAAAAAAGGAAGCAGTGCGAAACTTACAGCAATCATTGAGCCTGCAGACGCGACAAACAAAAATCTGATCTGGACGATTACCCCTGGCTCTGTTGCTGCGCTTGTGCCGGGGCAGACGGGAAACACTGTTGCGGTAAAGGGAGTTTCTAAGGGAACGGCTGTGATTAAAGTGAAGTCAGAAGATGGAGACTTCACAGCTGCTGCTTCAATTACAGTAACGGAGACTGCAGCAGATCCTGCACGGCAGATGGGGGCTGACGGAACGGCTCTTGGCCGGGGCGCATCCGCGGCGGCAGCGGAAAAGGCCATTATGAAGGTAAAGGGCAATAATGATCCGGCAGGCTCAGTGTTCTCAGTGCTGAAGCTGAGAAGCACGAAGCAGGAATCAAAGACAGTTACTCTGAAGTGGACAAAGGTGAAAGGGGCCGCAAAATACATCATCTATGGGACCCGGTGCGTCAAAGGCGGCAAGATGAAGAAGATAGCCACTGCAAAGGGCAGCAAATACGTTGTCAAAAGAGCCGCAAAGAAACTGAAAAAAGGAAAGTACTATAAATTCATCGTCGTCGCTTTGGATAAAAAGGGCCATGTAGTATCCTCCTCAAAGGTGATTTATGCAGCAACAGCAGGCACCGAGGCGGGAAACTATAAGGGAGTCAAAATAAAGAAGAAAGTAATCAGGAGAGCGGCGAAACTGAAAAAAGGGAAAAAACTGAAACTCACAGCTAAGCTGGTGCCGGCATCGGAGAAGAAAGTCGCGAAGTATTGTCCGCTGCGGTATGAGACAAGCAATAAAAAGATCGCAACCGTATCCCGGAAAGGAACGGTGAAAGGCATCAGGAAGGGAACCTGCTTTGTCTACGCATATGCGCAGAATGGTGTTTTCAGAAAGATTAAAGTCACAGTCCGATGAAAGAGGAGATCTATCACGCGTGATAGATCTTTTCTTATGTGCAGAGTCTTCCCTGCCAGGTGTTGCGCAGCCGCATTTCTTTGTGGATGCTGTTGAGGATGGTGCGTTTTTTGTAACTCCACGCGGGCGCAATAAGAGTTGAGCGGGGCGCGTCACCGGAGATGCGGTGAAGGGTAATCTCCGGCGGAATTATCTCGAGCGCGGAAATGAGAAGATCGATGTATTCCTCCATGGAATCAAACGGAACGTAGTCCGGCATAGCATGTTCCAGACCGCTGCCGCGAACAACGTTCAGCATATGCAGTTTCAACCCGAAGATCCGCTGTCTGCATGCGTGCCGCACTGACGCAAGCATCATCTCACGGGTTTCTCCCGGCAGACCCAGAATCAGATGGGTCACAACACGGATTCCGCGGCCGGTGAGCCGGCGAACGGCGTCGTCGTAGTCGGCCAGATCGTGGCACAGGTTCATCGCGCGCGCTGTTTCATCGTGTATAGTCTGAAGACCCAGTTCCACCCAGAGAAAAGTCTTCGCATTCAGTTCTGTGAGCAGGTCGAGCACTTCTTCTGAAATACAGTCGGGACGGGTCGCGACCGCAAGTCCTACAACATCAGCTGTCTTGAGGGCGGCTTCAAATTTCACACGCAGTTCATCCGCCGGGGCATAGGTATTCGTGTGATTCTGAAAGTACGCGATGTACTTCAGGTCATATTTGTCGGCTGGCCACTTGCCGGACAGAAGCGCAATCTGCTCGGCAGCTGTCTTGCTTGCCATGTCTCCGGAACCGCTTTCTGAACAAAAGAGACACCCGCCGGTTCCTTTGCTCCCGTCTCTGTTTGGACAAGTGAAACCTCCGTCAAGGGATAGTTTGACGATTTTTGCAGGTGAAGTAAGCCCGAGCTCTTCATAATGCCTTTTGAGCCAGGAACTTATCATGTTGATTCTCAGTTGCTGTCCGTCGGACGTGTCATAGATAATCGGTTCCATGTATCCAATGATAACACAATCAAGGGCATTATTCGACCGGGTTATTGCGATTGTAGTCTCATTGATGTATAATTAATCGTTAATTTCGGATACATCCATTCGGAGGGAGTGACGCCTGATAAAGGGGCGGGGACGCGGATATGAAAACACCGAAAGACGTGCAGCCGCTAAGGATGCGAATGGTTACAAATGAAGAGATAGGAATGCTGGCAGGGGACTCGCCGGACAAGAAAGTGGAACGGCTCAGTCTGATGCTGCACAGCTGCTGCGGACCCTGCAGCAGCAGTGTTGTTGAGAGGCTTGCAGGGGAGTTCAATATTACGGTGTTCTACTACAACCCCTGCATCACAGATGAAGAAGAATATAAAAAGAGGCGGGTTGCGCAGATGGAGTTCATCGAGAAATTCAACGCTGAGCGGATCGATCTGCCAGATGTGAACATCATTGAAGGACCATATGAGCCGGGAGCTTTTCTGGAGAAGACCAGAGGGCACGAAGAGGACCCTGAAGGCGGACAGCGATGCAGCATCTGCTTCAGGCAGCGACTTGAAAAGGCAGCACAGATGGCGGTATTTCATGGATGCGATTTATTCGGAACCACACTGACGGTAAGTCCGCACAAGAATTTTGAAATCATTTCCGCCATTGGAAAAGATATCGCCGGTCTTTACGGAATCGGTTTTCTGGACAGGGATTTCAAGAAGCAGGACGGATTTAAGAGGTCTATAGAACTTTCAAAAAAATACGGACTCTACAGACAGAACTACTGCGGGTGCATTTACAGCAATTGGCAGAAAAGATAACAACACATAATCATCACAATAAAAACAGGAGGATAACATGTCAAAACTATATATTCCTAAAGGATATACGCCACAGATCGATTACATGGAAAGCCAGAGGGCGATCAAGAAGATCAAGGACTTCTTTCAGCAGGAGCTGGCTTATGGGCTGAAATTAAGGAGAGTTTCCGCACCGCTGTTCGTTGCGCCGGAAACAGGCCTCAATGACAACCTGAATGGTGTAGAGAGAACAGTAAGTTTCACAGTGAAGGACATGGGGGAAAAAGAAGTTGAGATTGTCCAGTCCCTGGCAAAGTGGAAGCGGATGGCGCTCGGAAGATACAACTTCAAGCCGGGGACCGGCCTCTACACAGACATGAATGCGATCAGAAGAGACGAGGAACTTGACAACCTCCATTCAATATATGTAGACCAGTGGGACTGGGAAAAAGCCATCACGAAGGAGGACAGGACTACAGAATATCTCCATGAAGTCGTCGAGACTCTTTACATTGCTCTGAAAAACCTCAATGATTTCGTCAACAGACACTACAACGAACTGAAGACGGATCTTCCGAACGAGATCTTCTTCATCACTTCGCAGGAGCTGGAAGATAGGTATCCGGGACTCGATGCAAAGGCAAGAGAAGACGCTATATGCAAAGAGAAGAGAGCGGTCTTCGTTGAAAAGATCGGCGGAGCACTGAAGTCAGGCGAGCCGCACGACGGCAGAGCGCCGGACTATGACGATTGGGAACTGAATGGAGACATCCTGCTTTGGAACGACATTCTTGAGAGTTCCTTTGAAATCTCTTCCATGGGAATCAGAGTGGACGAGACCGCAATGGAACGTCAGTTAGAGATAGCGGGTGCGACAGAACGTGCGGAACTGGATTTCCACAAAAAAATACTGAACTGCGAGCTGCCGTACTCAATCGGCGGCGGCATAGGGCAATCCAGACTTTGCATGTACTTTCTGAGAAAAGCACATATCGGTGAAGTGCAGGCGGCAATATGGCCGGAGGACATGGTTAAGACCTGCGAAGAAAACGATATCTTCCTGCTGTAGACCGGAGTCATCCTGCCGATGAAATATGTAGATGTAGTAATCGACAACAAAAG
>CACYBO010000106.1 GCA_902772685.1 uncultured Eubacteriales bacterium
CGCGAGGGCTACGAACTCGCTGTTTCCAAGCCTGAAGTCATCATGCGCAGGGATGAAATCGGAAGGACACTGGAACCGATCGAAGAAGTGGTTATAAGCGTTCCTGACATATACTCCGGCTCCGTTATTAACAAGCTCAATCTGCGCAAAGGCCTCATGCAGCAGATGAAGAGTGAAAATGGATACACCAGATTGGAGTATCTGGTGCCGACCAGGGGACTTCTGGGATACAGGAGCGAATTCATCAACGACACACACGGTGAGGGAACCATGGTCAGGAGATTTGACCGGTTTGATGAGTTTACAGGCGAGATTCCGCAGAGAATCAACGGCGTCGCTATAGCACAGGAGGCAGGGGTGACCACGCCGTACGCGATCTTCAACATACAGGAGAGGGTGCAGATGTTCGTGGGACCGCAAGTGAAGGTCTATGAAGGCATGATCGTCGGTATGAACGCCCGCAGTGACGACATGGTGGTCAACCCGTGCAAAGAGAAAAAACAGACGAATATGCGTGCGGCAGGAAGCGATGACAATGTGCGTCTGACGCCGCCGAGGGTGTTTACTCTGGAAGAAGCCCTGGAATTTATAGATGATGATGAACTCGTTGAAATCGTACCGGGGGATATACGCCTCAGGAAGAAGATCCTGAGTGAGCTGGACAGACGCAGAAATGCGCGCAGAGAGAGGTACGAATAAGGGAGGAATGAGTTATGGGAATTTTTGAACCGATCGCCAGTCTGGGACCCGGATGGGTGTTTGTCATCAATCTGGCATGCGTTATAGTCGCAGGCTTTATCGTTACAGCCATAATCGTGAAGACGCTGCGCAAAATCCTCCGCAAAAGCGAGAAAATCGATAATGCGATTATAACGTTCATTGTAAACGCGGTTAAAGTTATCTGCATCGTCATCATCGTCACGATCATCCTGCAACTGTTCGGGGTCAGCATGACGACCATCGTAGCAGTGCTGGGAGCTGCAGGAGCGGCGATTGCTTTGGCGCTGAAGGATTCCCTGGCCAACGTAGCCGGCGGGATCATGATCATCATCACCCATCCGTTCGGGGCGGGCGATCTGATCAGCGTGGGCGAAACCAGAGGATACGTGGAAGCCATCGACCTGTTTCTTACCAAACTGCGCACCTTTGACCGCAGGACGGTGACTATACCGAACGGCATTATCAATACGTCTGTCGTATTCAACGAAAGCGACAGGGAGGTCCGGAGAGTGGACCGCACTTATTCCATTGCTTATGAATCGGATATTCCAAAGGCGATCGAAGTGCTGAAAAAAACCTGCGAAGAGTCCGAGTACGTTATACCCGATCCTGCTCCGATTATCGGAGTAAGCAAATATGAAGAGAACGGCATAGCCATCGACTGCCTGGCGTACTGTAAGGTGGAAGACTACTGGAATGCCGGCTACGACCTTGGCAGGAGAGTCAAGGAAGCTTTTGCAGAAGCAGGGATCGAGATCCCGTATCCGCATATGGATGTTACAGTGCGCGGAGGAGAACCGGAAGCGTAACCAGCCGTAGACAGAATTCGTCAACTTTAGTGTAGTAAATCAAGAGGATATATGGTAAAATAACTATGTATATTTTTTGATATACATAGTTTTTTGAAAGAGGTATTACATTATGGCAGAACAGAAAAAATTCAAGCGCGTTCTGGTCGCGAACCGCGGCGAGATTGCCATCAGAATATTCAGAGCCTGCAAGGAACTGGACATCCGGAGCATTGCGATCTATTCAGAGGAGGACAAAGAAACTCTGTTCAGGACAAAGTCCGACCGTTCATATCAGATCGGTCAGGGAAAGGCGCCCGTAGACGCATATCTTGGAATAGATGAAATCATTGAACTGGCAAAGACAAAGGGTATCGACGCGATCCATCCGGGATACGGATTTCTTGCCGAAAATTCGGGTTTTGCCCGTGCCTGTGAAGCGAACGGCATCGTATTCATCGGTCCTTCCGGCGACATGATGGACCAGCTGGGCGATAAGGTCCAGTCCAAGATCGTTGCCAAGTCCGTCGGCGTTCCGACGATTCCGGGTATCGCTGAGAAGATTCCTGATATACAGACTGCGCTGCAGTTTGCGGAGGAATGCGGATATCCCGTCATGCTCAAGGCGGCGGCAGGCGGCGGCGGCCGCGGTATGCGTATCGTGCGCAGTGCCGAGGAACTCCCGTCCCAGTTTGATAGCGCAAGATCAGAAGCAGTGAAGGCATTTGGATCAGAAGATATCTTCATTGAAAAATACATTGAGCGGCCAAAGCACATCGAGGTGCAGGTCCTTGGTGATAACTACGGCAATATCGTGCATCTCGGTGAACGGGACTGTTCCATTCAGAGACGTCATCAGAAGGTCATCGAATTCACTCCTGCCCTGAGCATTTCCGATGAGCTCAGAAAAAAACTCTGCGCCGATGCCATTAAGATCGCAAAGGCTGTTAACTATAAGAGTGCAGGAACAGTGGAATTCCTCATCGACAAAGACGGGAACCACTATTTCATAGAGATGAACCCGAGGATTCAGGTTGAGCACACGGTAACAGAATGTACAACAGGCATTGATATCGTACAGGCACAGATCCTCATCGCTGAAGGGTATAAACTTGACTCTAAAGAGGTCAATATCAGGCAAAGCCAGATCAAGCCAACCGGATACGCGATCCAGTGCCGTGTGACAACAGAGGACCCGGAAAACGGATTTGCTCCGGATACGGGACAGATCACCAGATATATTTCACCGGGCGGTTACGGTATCCGACTCGACGCCGGCAACGCGCAGGCGGGAGCAGTGATTTCACCGTACTATGACAGCCTGCTGGTCAAGGTTACCGCATGGTCGAGAACCTGGGACGATGCGGCAAATAAAGCCAGAAGAGCACTCCGTGAGCTGAAGGTCCAGGGCGTCAAGACGAACAGGAACTTCCTTATGAACGTGCTGAACCACCCGATATTCCGGGCGGGAGAGTGCGATACAGGATTTATCGCTGACAATCCGCAGCTTTTGCACAGCAAACCGCGTGCGGAGTCCGAGACGAAGGTCCTGCGGTTTCTGGGTGAGAAATATGTCAACGGAAACAAAGGTATCAAACCGAACTTCGACAAACCGGTCATTCCGGAGATCAAGGCTGGGGATGTGGCGATACTCCAGGGAACGAAACAGCTTCTGGACGCGAAAGGTCCGGAGGGCGTCGTAGAATGGGTCAAAGCACAGAACAAGCTTCTGCTTACCGACACATCCATGCGTGACGCGCAGCAGTCCCTGATGGCGACCCGTGTGCGTACAGTGGATATGGAGCGAATCGCGCCTGCCGTCGCCAAGTACGGCAAAGACCTGTTCTCCATTGAAATGTGGGGCGGCGCGACATTTGATACTGCCTACAGGTTCCTGAAGGAATCCCCGTGGGAGAGACTGGCAACACTGCGTGAGCTGATCCCGAACATCATGTTCCAGATGCTCATAAGAGGAGCAAACGCAGTAGGCTACAAGAATTATCCGGACAATGTCATCCGGCGTTTTGTCAAGGAGAGCGCCCGGTCAGGCATCGATGTGTTCAGGATTTTCGACTCCCTGAACTGGATTCAGGGCATGGAAGTAGCGCTGGATGAGACCCTCAATCAGGGCAAAGTTGCGGAAGCGTGCATCTGCTACACCGGTGATATCCTGGATAAATCCAGAACGAAATACAATCTCGAGTACTATGTGAAGATGGCAAAGGAACTCGAACGGCGCGGCACACACATCCTGGGCATCAAGGATATGTCCGGACTGCTGAAGCCGATGGCCGCCAAGGTCCTGATTGAAGCATTGAAAAATGAAATCGAAATTCCGATTCATCTGCACACTCATGATACGTCCGGAAACGGCGTCGCGACTCTGATGATGGCTGCAAACGCCGGCTGCGATATCGTAGACGCAGCGTTCAACAGCATGTCCGGACTCACCTCACAGCCTGCATTGAACTCCATTGCGGCTGCACTGGAAGGTGCGCAGAGAGATACCGGTATTGATCTTGACGGCATCCAGGAGATTTCCGATTACTGGGCAGCTGTACGGCCTGTTTATAAGCAGTTTGAGTCCGATATGATGACGGGCTCTGCGGAGATCTACAAGTACGAGATGCCGGGAGGTCAGTACTCGAACCTGAAATCCCAGGTAGAGTCCTTTGGACTGGGCCATAAGTTCAAAGAGGTCAAGGAGATGTATAAGACGGTCAACGAGATGCTGGGTGATATCGTTAAGGTAACGCCTTCCTCCAAGGCTGTCGGCGATATGGCGATTTTCATGGTGCAGAACGATCTGACTCCTGAGAATATTTATGAAAAAGCAGCCAACATGGATTTCCCTGACTCAATTGTGTCCTTCTTCGAGGGAATGATGGGACAGCCGGAGGGCGGCTTCCCTGAAAAACTGCAGAAACTGGTGCTCCACGGCAGAGAGCCGATCACCTGCAGACCGGGAGAACTTCTGCCGGATGAAGATTTCGACGCAATCAAAAAATATCTCGATGAAACCTATGACATCGATGCGGATGAACAGCAGTGTCTGGCATATGCTCTCTACCCGAAGGTATATGATGACTTCCGCAAGAGCATGAGGGATGAAGGATACTTCCGTTTCATGGGTTCGGATATATTCTTCCACGGACTGTCTGAGGACGAGACCTGCGAAGTTAAGGTCCGCGAGGGTAGAGAACTCGTCATCAGGCTCGTTGATATCCGGGAACCGGACAGCGAAGGACTCCGTAACGTCATATTTGAAGTCAACGGAAACAGAAGTTTCGTCAAAATCAAAGACAAGGCGGCTGCGGATTACGCGTCCGCCAGCACCCACGTGGTGCTTGCAGACCCGGACGACCCGATGGAAGTCGGCGCCAACATACCGGGAAGCATTGTGAAACTGCTGGTCGCTGAGGGCGAAGCCGTTGAAGAGAAGCAGCCGATTGCAGTTATCGAAGCGATGAAGATGGAAACGAACATTCTGGCGTCCGCCAGCGGCGTCGTAGACAAAATTTTCGTCAGCCAGGGCCAGCAGGTAGAGGCAGGCGAACTGATTGCCAGACTGAAAGAAGAAACAGAAGAAGAATAAGGAGGCTGATTTCCGATGAATGGAGGAGTAATAGGAACATTTATCTATTTCTGGGCGTTCATGATCGGGGTCATCGTGTTCGGAAAGATTTTCGGATTTATGAACGATACGAAGACGACGATCATTGTACTCATCGCGGCAGCTATTGTATTCGTTGTCTGGATGATCGGCCGCTCTGCAGCTGCCAGAAAGCGTGAGGTGAAAGCGTGGGAGGCGGAACAGGCAAGGATGGCGGCGAAGAAAGGCGGAAACAAGCGGCGCTAAAATGGAGGGCAGTGTCCTCGCTGCGTCCTCGCCGCTGACAACCATATTTGCTTATTCATAGAGAATAGAATCCCAGACAAACTCGAGCGTACGCTCTCAGACATGTCTGGGATTTTGCTATTCTCTTTATTCATTTCGCAAATGGTTGTTCCGGCGGCTGCGGTTATCGCTCTGACACTGCCCTCCATTCTTAGCACGCTCTTCGCCGCGTTAGTTGTGGACGATTACGATGGTTCCGACGCTGATCATGCTGTAGAGTTCGCCTGCTTTTGATGGAGGCAGGTTCACGCATCCGTGGCTGCCGCTGTACTTGTAGATGTCACCGCCGAAATTCGATCTCCAGGTGGCATCGTGAAGTCCATACCCGTTGCCGAGGAAGCACATCCAGTAGCTTACGAAACTTTCATAATGCGTCTTGCTCTTCTTCGGACCGCCTCCTACAAGTTTTATGTTTCTTGCTTTGTTGTTGATGCTGTAGACCCCGGTAGGCGTACTGTGACCGGCGGCAACGCATCCGGAGACGCAGTCGCATTCGAATTTCTTCTTGCCGGATTCAAAGTAGACCACATGCTGCTTCGTCAGGTCAACATCGATGTAGGTGTTGCCGATTTCAAGAGTCTTTGAGTATTCGCCGTTTCCTTTCTGTGAGAAGACGGGCTCGCGGCTTACATCCTTATGGGAACTGATATCCTTTGCGAGCTGTTCAGCCTCGGCCGCCTCATCGACGATCCAGCCGTAGGTTCCGCCGTTGACCTTGTATGTCTTGCCGGTAAGGGATTTGAACTCGCGTTCCGTTCCGATGATGTCATACTCGGCTTTTAATGCCTTTGCGAAATTGTCGACTTTAGTCTGATCCGGTTCACCGGATTGGTCATCCTTCATGAGGCTGTTCAGTTCCTTAGCGGAGAGGGTAAACGTTTCTTTTCCGAGTTCGTAGGTGATCTTCTGGTTCAGATACTTCCGGCAGTACTTCTGAAATTTAATGAGCTCAGGATCATCGCTCTTGACTTCCGGAGTGGAACGGTATGCGCTCTCATCAAATTCGAATCTCGTCGTGCCCATGGAGATGGCGTGAAGGATATCATCGAGGTATGCATCCTCGTCGGTCTTGTTTCCGTAGACTTCCGGAATGATCGGAAAGGCCGGATCGTCCATATCGACATAGGCATCCTGTGTTTCCGTTATGGTCCCGCGCTTGAGGAATTCAGAATTCTTCACTCTGTCGGCAAAATCATCGCTGCATTCAGAAACGTTCATAACGATGCGGGCGCTGAGGGGAACGTGAAAATAGTGATCTACTGCGGACGCAATCAGGTGATCTTTCTTGATATTCTTAAGCTGATCCTCAATGTCGTAGGTGCAGTCGAAGTCCGTATAATCCGCCAGTGTTTCGTCGAGCGGACCGACAACCTGCAGATGTTTCGCGTTCTGCGCATCAGTCAGAGCATCTGCAGCATCATCATAACTGAGACCGGAAACGTTGACGCCGTTGATGGTCATGCCATCAGGCAGCCGGTCTGCCTTGTAATCATCGGAATGTGTATATACAACCGCCGCAATGCCGGCCGCAGCGACCATGGCTGCGAGAAGGGCGGCGATAATAATCAGTGCTTTCTTCATAATCTATCTGTCCTTTTTCACAATACAAATAGTATATTTCAATCCGGGGAAAAAATAAAGTGAAAATGTGATATAATGAAAAACCACATCTACAAAAGGAGACAGTTTATATAGCGGTCACCCATGGTGATCAGGATTTTCCTATGGCCTTTACACATTTGCATGTACATACTGAATACAGCCTTCTCGACGGCGCAGCCAGAATCAAGGATGTGGTTGCGCGCGCGAAGGAACTTGGAATGGACTCCCTGGCGATTACCGACCACGGGGTCATGTTTGGCGTGATTGATTTTTACAGAGCATGCAAAGACGCGGGAATCAAGCCGATCATCGGATGTGAAGTATATGCTGCGGCGAGGACCAGGTTTGATAAGGATGCAGAGAAGGATAAGGTCATGAGTCATCTGATCCTTCTCGCGGAGAACAATACGGGCTACAAGAACCTTATGAAAATCGTTTCCGAGGGATTCCGTAACGGGTTTTACTATAAACCGAGGATTGATAAGGACGTGCTGCGCCGTTACAGCGAGGGGATTATCGCGACCTCCGCATGTCTGGCGGGCGCAGTGCAGCGGAATCTCCTGAATGGGGATTACGAAAGCGCCAAACGTGAAGCTCAGGAAATGCTGGAAATCTTCGGTGAGGGAAACTACTTTCTGGAACTGCAGGATCAGGGGCTGGAGGAAGAAGCCCGCATCCTGCCGGATATGAAGAGACTCCACGAGGAGACAGGCATTCCGTTCATCGCGACCAACGACGTCCATTACGTGAATCGGGAGGACGCGCAGGCGCAGGACGTGCTCATGTGCATCCAAACGGCTACGACGATAGATGAAGAAAACAGAATGCGTTTCGCCAACGATCAGTTCTATCTGAAGTCCGAGGACGAAATGCGCAAAATCTTTTCCAATACGCCGGAAGCCATCGACAATACGGCGAAGATCGCGGAGCGCTGCAACGTGGAATTCACCTTCGGCGAGCTGCATCTGCCTGAGTTCACAGCGCCGGA
>CACYBO010000107.1 GCA_902772685.1 uncultured Eubacteriales bacterium
GGATTGAGATAGTACTCTTCCCTGTATGGATTATCCGGGTCAATTGATGGTTCAGCTTCCTGCTCTTTTCCGCCTTCAAGAATTTTCTTTATTTCTTTCTCAGTCTTATAAGTAACTATGATACGGTAATTTCTTCCGAACACTTCAC
Source organism: uncultured Eubacteriales bacterium (assembly GCA_902772685.1). Taxonomy (GTDB): domain Bacteria; phylum Bacillota; class Clostridia; order Peptostreptococcales; family Anaerovoracaceae; genus Lentihominibacter. The sequence continues at coordinate 149 of CACYBO010000107.1, forward strand.
GGATCGCATTCTCGAGAATACTGGTATAGCGAGGGTTTTTCGTGAACATGCTGGAAAGAGATTTTTTAGTAAAAGCAAGAGACATGGTTCCTTTTTCCTCATCCAGTTCCAAAGGAACAAGAGGAAGAAACCATGTGCGGTAGCTTACCTCAGTCAGTTCTTTACTCGTCTGAGCAAGCACATCTTTCCACTTGAGATTGTTGATTTTTGCCATTACCTGAAAATAACCTTTCAAAATCTTGGATATACATGATATCACAGAACGGAGTATATCATACAAAAAAAGTTATCCACAGGCAATAGTTAAATTTTGTTTATTGGATTTTCAATCCTCGTCGGACTTATCCACAATCAGTGGATAAAGTTGTGCATACTTTTAACAGCAACAACAACATATTGTGTTTTTAAGAAATAAATGTATAAATATGGAAATTATACATTATATAAAGGCAGGAAATAGTATTTATAGAATATCAAATAAATTGACATGATTTAGAACACGGTTGTATAATACTTGAGCATATGTGCATAAATTGAAATTCAGATTTGTGCAGGTAAATAAAGAAGAAGGAGGAATAGCCCATGAAAATGACATATCAGCCAAAGAAGAGGCAGCGCAAAAAGGAGCACGGCTTCAGAAAAAGAATGAAAACAAAGAATGGTAGAAATGTGCTCAAGAGAAGAAGAAAAAGAGGAAGAAAAGTTTTATCAGCATAGAGACCGCAAAGCAGTGGTCTTTTTGTTATTGATATGACTGAAAGAAAATGCTCAAAAAGGAAATTCTGAGAAAAAAGGGTGATTTCAATGCTATATATAAAGCAGGAAAATCAGTCCCGGAGAGATATATCGTTCTTTTTTACAGAAAGAATGATCTGCCTTATAACAGGACGGCCTTTTTAGCAAGCAAAAAAGTAGGAAACAGCGTTCAGAGAAACAGAGCAAAGCGCCTAATGAAGGAAAGTTTCAGGCAGAATAAGGATAGTTTTTCTGTTGGATATGACCTGGTATTTATTGCGAGAAACACAATCAACGGCAAGAAACTCGAAGATGTCGAAAAATCGCTTCTGAACGCGGCAAGAAGGGGAAAAGTTACGGGTAAATAGGATGAAATACATATTCATCGCCTTGATAAGGTTTTATCAGAAGTTCATATCACCGCTTTTCCCTCAAAGATGCAGATTTTATCCTACATGTTCAACTTATTGTATTCAAGCTCTGGAGAAATACGGTTTTTTTAAAGGAAGTTATCTGGGGATAAGGAGAATTATCAAATGTCATCCTTTCCACGAAGGAGGATACGATCCTTTAAAATAGGAGGATAATATTTAATGTATACTATACTAGGCATAATAGCAAAACCAATGGGGCTTTTGCTTGACCTTCTGTATGGATTCATAGGAAACTACGGCATTTCCATCATTATATTCACAGTTTTCGTAAAACTGTGCCTTTATCCACTGTACATCAAACAGACAAAGTCGACTGCAATGATGTCAGAGATGCAGCCAAAGATCAAGGCTCTTCAGAACAAGTATGGCAATGATCAGGAAACTCTGAACATAAAAATGCAGGAACTGTATAAGGAAGAGAAGTTCAACCCTATGGGCGGATGTCTTCCTATGCTCATTCAGATGCCGATCATAATGGGACTCTTCGCCCTTCTCAGAAACCCGATGAGATATATCACGAAGGATTCCATGATTTTCGCGTTCCATGAACCGTTCCTGTGGATCAAAGACCTGAGCCAGCCAGACCCATGGATTCTGCCGATTATCGCAGGTGTTGCGACATTCATCGCATTCACAATGAACAGAATGCTGCAGGATACAGGATCAGATGCAGCCAATCAGTCTGCTGCCATGATGAAGATGATGCAGTACATCTTCCCGCTTATGATACTGTGGATGGCCAGATCCTTCCCTTCCGGACTCGCTCTTTACTGGGCAGTCAGCCAGATTATTCAGATTGGATTCAACATCCATCTGCAGACGATCAGAAAGAAGATCAAGAGAGAACAGAAGGAAAGACAGATCAGAGAAAGAATCGAAAAGAAAAACAGAAGTAAATAAGTCTCAATATACGGAGGAGATATAATGGATTACACAGAAAAATGGGGCAAAGATATAGAAGAAGCTGTTTCACTTGCCCTGATTGATCTGAAGGTTTCCAGAGACGAAGTAGAGGTTACAGTGCTTGAGGAGCCGACAAAAGGATTTCTGGGAATCGGCGCCAAACTGGCTAAAGTAAGAGTCGAAAAGAAAAAGCAGGAAGAGGCTGAACCGGAAGAGAAGAAGGCTCCGGAAAAAAAGACACAGCCTAAGAAGGCCTCAAAACCAAAAGAAAAGAAAGCAAAAGAAAAGAAGTCTCAGGAGAGCAAACCTGAAGAAAAGAAGAGAAACATCGTTCTGGACGATGTGGATATAAACGACCTGACAGTAGTGGAAGAGCACGAAGCGCTCACATTCCTCAAAGATATAACAGAGAAGATGGGCCTCGAACTCAATTTCAGCGCCAGGGTCGGCGAAGATCTCGTTTATGTTGAAATGAACGGCAAAGATTCAAGAACAGTGATCGGCAAGAGAGGACAGACACTCGATGCAATCCAGTATCTTGCAAGCCTTGTCGTAAATAAGGATAAAGAGAAATACATAAAGGTTGTTGTTGATGCGGAGAACTACAGAGCAAAGAGAGAAAAGACTCTGGAGCAGCTCGCCAACAGACTCGCAGGCAAAGTGGTCAAGACGAGGAAACACGTTCGTCTGGAACCGATGAATCCTTATGAAAGAAAGGTTATTCATGCAACCCTGCAGAAGAATCCTAACATAACGACGAGAAGCGAAGGTGAAGAGCCTTACAGAAGAGTTGTTATAGAACTTAAGAAATAACAGGATAAGGCCCGCTTTCTGCGGGTCTTTGATATTTTAGAACCATGTGTGAAACAATTGCAGCAATATCTACAGCCTACGGCGAAGGCGGAATAGGAATCATCCGGATAAGCGGACCGGAATCACTCGGAATTCTCCGCAGAATTTTTTCATGCAAAGGCAGCATAGAAAGCCGTAGGATGACTTACGGCAGAATCATCGATCCGGAAGACAGTTCGATCATAGATGAGGTGCTGGCCGTTTATATGAAAGCCCCTTCGACATACACAGGGGAAGATGTGGCGGAGATTAACTGCCACGGAAGCACAGTCTCCCTTCGCAAGACGCTCGCTCTCGTCCTCAGAGAAGGCGCACGTATGGCAGAGCCCGGGGAATTCACAAAGAGGGCGTTTCTGAACGGGAGGCTGGATCTGTCGCAGGCCGAAGCAGTGATCGATGTTATAAAAGCAAAAGCAGACGCGAGTTATGATGCTGCCATTTCACAGATGGAGGGTGATTTGTCACGTACAGTGAGGCAGATCAGAAAGAACATCCTGGACATTCTCGTAGAGTTAACAGTGAATATCGATTACCCCGATGAAGATATTGAGCAGCTGACCTATGAAAAACTTCAGACGGGAATCAAAGCTGCAGAAAATGAGGTAGAAGAACTTCTGGCTACGGCCGGAACGGGCCGGATGATAAAAGAGGGAATAAGGGTCGCAATTGTCGGCAGACCGAATGTGGGAAAATCTTCTCTTATGAACGGCCTGCTCAGACAGTCCCGTGCGATCGTCACGGAAGTACCCGGCACCACCCGGGACACGATTGAGGAGACCGTGAGCATAAGAAACATCCCCGTCTATCTCATCGACACTGCCGGAATAAGACAGACCGAAGATGTAGTGGAGAAGATCGGTATTGAACGGACAAAAGAGGCCTTCAACAATGCGGATTTGATCGTGTTTATCGTCGACGCCAGTGAACCGCTGACGGAGGAAGATGAAGACATCCTCGCCCGTCTCGAAGGGCGAAGAGCTCTCATTCTCCTGAACAAGACCGACCTTGGAAACACAGTAACACCAGGGGAAATCGCCGACAAATCGCCTAATAGCGATATACTGTACACCTGTCTTTTAAATGGAGAAGGAATCAAGGAAATCGAGGACAGAATCGAGGAACTCGTGTACGGCGGGCAGCTCAGTCAAAAGGACTGTGTGATGGTCAACAATGTGCGTCATGAAGAGCTGTTGAGGAGAGCGCTGCAGTTCCTCGTTGATGCGGAAACAATAACAAAAGCAGGTGAAGCGCTGGATATCATAGAGATAGATGTCAGAGAGGCATACGATCTGTTGGGTGAAATAATCGGAGAAACCGTTTCTGATGAAGTAATCGATGAGGTTTTCTCAAGATTCTGCCTCGGCAAATAAGAAACGGTTACGCAGGAGTTTATGATGGACACATTCTTCATGGGAGAATACGACATAATTGTTATCGGAGCAGGCCACGCTGGATGCGAGGCCGGTCTTGCCGCGTCCAGAATGGGAAAGAAAACACTTATGCTTTCCATCAATCTGGAAGCAGTAGCGATGATGCCGTGCAATCCTTCAATCGGAGGAACGGGCAAGGGACATCTGGTCAGAGAGGTAGACGCTCTCGGCGGAGAGATGGGAGTCAACACAGACAAGACGTTCATACAGAGCAGGATGCTGAACACAGCAAAGGGCCCAGCTGTTCATTCTCTCAGAGCACAGGCCGATAAAACCCGTTATCATCTGGAGATGAAGAAGACAATTGAGAAAGAGCCGCTGCTCGACATGAAACAGGGTGAAGTGGTGGATCTGGTGATAGAGGACGGCAAAGCTTGTGGCGTAGTGCTCAGGACAGGCGCTGTGTACAGAAGCCGGGCCGTCATTCTGGCCACAGGGACATTCCTCGCAGGAAAGATTTTTATCGGCGACAGTGTGTTCGACAGCGGTCCTAACGGACTTGCCCCTTCCATGGAACTGGCTGAAAGGCTGAGAGAGTACGGTCTTCCAATGAGACGGTTCAAGACTGGGACGCCGGCGAGAGCGTTGGCTTCAAGCCTGGACTACAGCAAAATGATCCCGCAGGATGGGGATGAGGAAATCGTTCCGTTTTCTTTTTTGAACGAGGAACTCAAAAGAGAACAGATCAGGTGCTGGCTCACCTATACGAATGAAAAAACACATGAGGTTATAAGGGCTAACTTCCATAGATCCGCGCTGTTCGGAGGAAAAATCGAAGGCGTCGGTCCGCGTTACTGTCCTTCCATTGAAGATAAAGTCAACAGATTTGCAGACAGAAAACGCCATCAGCTCTTTATCGAGCCGGAGGGACTTGACACAGAGGAGATGTATATACAGGGCATGTCGTCTTCTCTTCCGGAGGATGTGCAGCAGGCGTTTTATGAAACGATAGAGGGTCTTGAAAACCTGAAAATCGTAAGACCTGCTTATGCAATTGAATATGACTGCATCGACCCGCTTGATCTCAAGATGACACTTGAAAACAGGACACTGGACGGCCTGTTTTGTGCGGGACAGTTCAACGGCAGTTCCGGATATGAGGAGGCAGCAGCCCAGGGACTCATGGCGGGTATCAACGCGGTCCTGAAGCTCGATGGAAAGGAACCTTTTATCCTTGACAGGAGCCAGGCGTATATTGGCGTCCTTATCGATGATCTCGTTACAAAGGGTACGAACGAACCGTATAGAATCATGACAAGCAGGGCGGAGTACAGGCTGATGCTCAGACAGGACAACGCAGATCTGCGGCTGACGGAACTGGGCCATGAAGTTGGTCTTGTCAGACAGGACAGATATGACAAATATCTTGAGAAGAAAAAAGCCGTTGAGTTGGAAACGAAGAGACTGAAGCGGAAGATGGTGAGCCCGGAAAGAGCCAACCCGCTCCTTGAACAGCTCGGAACTGCTCCAATCAAGACTGCCCAGTCGCTGTATGAACTCTTGCGCAGGCCTGAAGTTACGTATGATAATACTGCGGAGATCGATGCGGAGAGACCTGCACTTACACGTCATCAGAGGACGACGATGGAAGTCGAAATCAAATACGGCGGATACATACAGAAGCAACTTTCGCAGATTGAGAAATTCAAAAGACTGGAAGGAAGAAAACTCAGCAGCGAAATCGATTATTCAAAGATAGACGGTCTGAGGATAGAAGCGCAGCAAAAGCTGAACGACCTAAAACCGGTTTCCGTCGGTCAGGCGTCGAGAATCTCCGGAGTCTCACCGGCAGACATCAACGTGCTTCTGATTTATCTCGAGAAAAACCGCAGAAAGACAGCAGATCAGGGAGAGAAAAGTGAGGAGTCATGAAGGAACTGATTGCTCTTATGAAAAAACTGAATATCGCAGAGACAGAGAGCAAGGCGTCCATGCTTCAGCAGTACATGGACCATGTCCTGGAATGGAATAAAAAAGTCAACCTCACGGCGATAACGGATAGGAATGCATTTGTACAGAAGCACTTCATAGATTCACTTTTGTGCGCCGAAACCCTTGAGTTTACTGCATCATCGCTTATTTGCGATGTTGGAACAGGCGGCGGTTTTCCCGGCGTTCCTTTAGCCGTCTGTTATCCGGAAAAGGAGTTCATACTGGTCGACTCACTGGATAAAAGAATCAGGATCGTCAATCAGATGTGCGAAGAAATTGGAATCGCAAATGTTACCGCAGTGCATGGAAGAGCGGAGGAGCTGGCGCGAAAGAAGGAGTATAGGGAACAGTTCGACCTTTGTGTCTCAAGAGCTGTTGCCAATATGCGCGTTCTCTCAGAATACTGCCTTCCGTTCGTCAGACCGGGCGGGAACTTTATCGCATATAAGGGGGCGGATTGTGAATCGGAAATAGGCGATGCGCGAAAAGCGATACAGCTTCTGGGAGGAGATTCTGTTGAAATCAGGAAACTGCCTCATCTGGATCACAGCCTGATTCTGGTCAGCAAGACCGGCTACACTCCCGATGCATATCCGAGAAAAGCGGGAACGCCTGCCAGGAAACCGCTTTGAAACCGAAGTTGGATAAATGGAAATAAATGGAAATAAACCCGAAAGCAGAACTACGATGTTTCACGTGAAACATCAATAAATATTTTTCGGGTTTTATCATTTTTTGATCTTTTTTCTGTAGAAACAAATGCGACGATGGTATATAATCAAGGTGGCCTAAATACAGATTAAAAAAGGAGGTAAATGTGGGTAAGGCGATAGCGATTTTTAATCAGAAAGGCGGCGTCGGAAAGACGACCACCAACATCAATCTGGCTGCGTGCCTGGCGCTCAAAGGAAAGAAGGTTCTTATTCTGGATATCGACCCTCAGGGGAACACGACAAGTGGCGTGGGCGTTTCCAAGAAAGATCTGGAGCTGACGACACATGAGATTCTCATCGAGGATGATCACCATCCTGCAGAAGCGGTAATCCCGACAGGTGTTCCGAATCTTGACATTATGCCTGCAAGCGTGCAGTTGGCAGGAGCTGAGGTTGAGCTTATCAATATGGCCGGCAGAGAAAAAAGGCTCAAGATGGCGATAGATGTCCTGAAGCCTGATTACGATTATATCTTCATAGACTGTCCGCCGTCACTTGGCATACTGACCATTAATTCTCTGACAGCAGTTGATTCTGTTCTTATTCCGATACAGTGCGAGTTCTATGCTCTTGAGGGCGTAAGCCAGCTCATGAGCACAATAGATATTGTCAGAACACACATGAACCCGAATCTTGAAATAGAAGGTGTAATCCTGAGCATGTTCGACGGCAGAACAAATCTGTCCGCGCAGGTAGTAGAGGAAGTCAAGAAGTACTTCAAAGAAAAGGTATATACAACAGTTATTCCAAGAAACGTAAGACTTGCGGAGGCGCCGAGCCACGGGATGCCTGTTATTCAGTACGATCCGAGGTCCACAGGAGCGCAGGCTTACATGGAATTCGCTGAAGAATTCCTCGAAAACGAAAAGGAGAGATAAATGGCAGCGAAGACCAAGGCCAAAGGACTGGGCAAGGGACTTGATGCGCTCTTCGGAGACGTGGAAGTCGCACCGGTTGAAAAGAAACCGACAACAAAGAAAAGACAGACAAAAGGAAACACTTCAGAATCCCCTTTAGAAGAAAAAGGGGTTCTTTATGTTAGCGTCAACGACATTAAGCCGAATGCCGCGCAGCCAAGGAAGAACTTTGATGAAGAAAAGCTTGAGGAACTGGCTGCATCAATAGAGAGGCATGGGCTCATTCAGCCGATCGTCCTCCGAAAGCTGGGCAAAGGGTATGAAATCGTAGCCGGCGAAAGAAGATGGAGAGCTGCACGTATAGCGGGATTAAAAGAAGTCCCGTGCATCGTCAAAGAGCTGACTGACGAGGAAAACATGCTCCTCGCTATCATCGAGAATATGCAGAGGGAGGATCTCAATCCAATCGAGGAGGCCGAAGGAATCAAACGCATGATTGACACATACGGCCTTACACAGGAGCAGATCTCCTACAGCGTGGGGAAAAGCAGACCTTATATCACAAATAGTCTGCGGCTTCTGAAACTGCCGGGTAAAGTACAGGAACTTACTGCGGACGGCCAGATCACCACAGGACACGCACGTGCACTGGCGGCGGTCAAGAGTCAGCAGAAACAAATCGATCTGGCGGTAAAGGCAGCTAAGGAAGGTCTGTCGGTAAGACAAATAGAAAAGCTGGCAAAAGAAACAAAGGAACCGGCACAGAAGACGAGGACAAGAACCGTCAAAAGCGCGGATGAGAAACGGGTCGAAGAAGATTTGAAAAATGCCCTTGGAACGAAAGTCAACATCAACAGAAAGGGCAAAAAAGGCCTCATTGAAATAGAATTCTACAGCGCGGAGGAACTGGAAAGGCTGATAGAGCTTATCAGAAGCCTGGCGTAACGGATGTTTCACGTGAAACATAATGGGAAGGCTTGCTTTTATACGATAGTGCGCGAAAGCAGTTGAGAATTGGTAAATAATGTAAGTTAATATAGAAAGAAGGTTAACAATGGAAAGAAACGTTGGAACAGTTTCAAGGGGCATCCGTGGCCCGATCATCCGTGAGGGTGACAACATCGGAAAAATCGTCGTTGACAGTGTGCTCAGAGCTGCTGAAACCGATGGCTTTGAAGTAAGAGACAGAGACATCGTATGTGTGACGGAGTCAGTAGTAGCAAGGGCTCAGGGCAATTACGCCAGTGTAGATGCAATCGCATCTGACGTCAAAGCCAAGCTCGGTGGAGAGACTGTCGGAGTCATCTTCCCGATTCTCTCAAGAAACAGATTCGCCATCTGTCTGAGAGGAATCGCCAAGGGTGCGAAAAAGGTCGTTCTCATGCTGAGCTATCCGAGCGATGAAGTGGGAAATGCGCTTATCACTATGGATCAGGTCGATGAGGCGGGAATCAACCCTTACAGCGATGTGCTGGATCTCGCGAAGTACAGGGAACTCTTCGGAGAGAACAAGCATCAGTTCACCGGCGTAGACTATGTTCAGTATTACAGCGACCTCATCAAGGACTGCGGAGCAGAAGTGGAAGTCATCTTCGCAAACCATGCGGAGGAGATACTCAAGTACACAAAGAACGTCATCACCTGTGATATTCACACAAGAGAAAGAAGCAAGAGACTGCTGAAGGCTGCGGGAGCTGAGAAAGTCTTCGGGCTTGACGACATACTGACAGAGTCCGTTGACGGCAGCGGATACAACGAGAACTTCGGGCTGCTCGGATCCAACAAGGCCACTGAAGACACAGTCAAGCTTTTCCCGAGAGCAAAGGAGAGTCAGGAACTGGTCGAAGCGATGCAGGCAGATATCAAAGAGAGAACGGGCAAGGCTGTTGAGGTCATGATCTATGGAGACGGCGCGTTCAAGGATCCTGTAGGAAAGATCTGGGAACTTGCGGACCCACGTGTTGGCGTCGCTTACACAAAGGGTCTTGAGGGAACGCCGAACGAACTGAAGCTCAAGTATCTGGCAGACAACGACTTCGCGGACCTTTCAGGAGATGCTCTGAAGGAAGCGATCAAAGGCAGAATCACAGAAAAGGACGGAAGTCTCGTCGGAAAGATGGAGTCAGAAGGAACAACACCTCGTCAGCTGACAGACCTGATCGGTTCACTGTGCGACCTGACGTCCGGCTCCGGAGACAAGGGAACGCCGATTGTCTTCATCCAGGGATATTTCGACAACTACACAACAGACTAAAAGCAGACAATGCGGGAAAGAGGCCTTACGGGGCCTCTTTTTTAACACAGCAGGAGCTTTTCTGCGATAAAGCGTTAACTCTTTAGCGAAGTACCAATTTTTGCCAAAAGTATAGTCTTTTGTACAATTCTTAGGTATAATCTTCCTATAATATCAAGTATATATGTAGCTAATTAAAATTACATACAAAGGAGATAAGCTATGACAGTCAGAATCGATGGAAAGAGTCTTACTATTGAAGACGTAATCAATGTCAGCAGACATTACGAGAAAGTCGAAATCACCGA
>CACYBO010000108.1 GCA_902772685.1 uncultured Eubacteriales bacterium
AAACGCCATAACGCCCAGAATCCTGCCCATATCTTCCGTTCCGCCGCCGACTCCTGTGCATATCTGCACCATATAGTTGTTGAGCACTGAATTGCTGAAGAACAGCCCCAATACGCCCAGATTCATGATGAAGAACATCTTGTTCCTTCTGATGAACTGCGTCAGGTTGATCTGTTCTTCTTCGTCCGCTGCAGCGACATCCTTTGCTTTTCCGTCAGAATCCAATGGTCTTTTGTATGCCTGCTCTTCCGCTGCGGCCTTCCCCTTCCGGAAGTAATATCCTGTAAATACCAGGCTTCCGATAAGAAGCAGGCACGACAGTTCGCTTGCTACAGGAATCGCGTTGACTCCGAAGTGTTCCACAATCGTGCCGAACAAAGCGACAAATATCGAGTATGCAAGAGACCCTACCGACCGTGCGATACCGAAGTTGATTGAGACTCCTGCCTCCTCAAGCCTGAAGGCCAGCGAGTTGAAAAGCGGCTGCAGAACAGTGTGAAACGCGATCAGCAGTACGAAAACAGCACACAGACCGATGCTTCCGCCTTTGAAGGTAAACATTCCTACAGTAAAGACCATCATGCATGCAGTCATGATTCCCGTTGTTCCCATGACGTCGATCCGCTTTGAGCGGTCCACAAAATCAGCGATGAGAGGCTGCAGCACGACTGCCAGCACATTGGCCGTTGCCAGTGTCATACCTATTTGTGCGTTTGTGTATCCTTTTGCCAGCATGAATACGGATGCGAAGCTGCTGACGACTGCGTAAATAACCCAGTATGTGCCAAAGATCGCACCGTATCCGCTGTTCAGTATTTTCCCCATTAAATGCTATTGTCCTTTGCTGTCAGTTTTTATAAATCATAGTAGAGCGAGAACTCAGCAGGGTGCGGAATGGAATGCACCTTCTGGTAGTCCGCCTTTTTCTTCTCGATCCACAGATCGATCAGTTCCTCAGGAAATACGCCGCCTGCAGTCAGATAATCGTGATCTTCCCTGAGCGCATCCAGAGCATCCATCAGGCTCCTCGGCAGGGACTTGACTTCTCTCTTCTGTTCCTCCGTCAGGTCATAGAGGTTGAAGTCGTACGGTCCCCATCCTCCGTCCATGGCGTTGATCTTATTCTTCACCCCATCGATTCCGGCCATGAGAATCGCAGCGAATGCGTAATACGGATTCGCCGTTCCGTCAGGATTTCTCAGTTCGAAACGCTTCTTCTCCGGCGCCTTTGCGTATGCAGGGATTCTTATGACTGAACTTCTGTTGGCAGTCGCGAAACCAATCGTGACCGGTGCTTCAAATCCCGGCACCAGCCTTTTGTAGGAGTTGGTTGATGGGTTCGTGAACGCGCAAAGGCTGCTCGCGTGCTTGAGTATTCCTCCCATGAAATTGAGTGCCAGTTCCGACAGGCCTGAGTATCCGTTCTCATCATAGAAGAGAGGTTTGCCATCCTTGAACAGATGCATATGCACGTGCAGACCCGAACCGGCCTCATCATAAATCGGCTTCGGCAGGAATGTCGCGGTTCTGTCATCCTCTACTGCTGTATTCTTGATGATGTACTTTGTCGCCATAACAGCATCAGCCATCTCTGTCATCTCGCCGAGTTCAACTTCGATTTCTACCTGACCCGGACCGCCGACTTCGTGGTGGTGATACTTGACTTTGATGCCCCAGTCCTCCATAGTCATGCACATTTTTGCTCTGGAGTTGTATGTGATATCCTGTGGGATGTCCGCGTGGTATCCCTTTTTACGTCCTACCTGATAGCCCTTGTTTCTGATATCATCTTCCATTGCGGAATTCCACTCTGCCTGCTTGGTGTCGACCTCGCAGAACACAGATTCTTCTCTGACCTGATATGCGACTCTGTCGAAGAGATAGAATTCGAATTCCGGTCCGACGATCATCTGATCTGCTATGTCCTGATCTCTCATGTATTGTTCAGCAGCCAGTGCGACATTCCTCGGATACTGATCAAAAGGTCTGTTCTCCGGTTCGTCGATGACGTAAACATCTCCCATCATTGTGATAGTCGGAATCTCTGAGAACTTGTCAAAAATCGCTGTTTTCAAGTTCGGGATGAACACCATGTCGGACTTCTCGATCGGCGCATATCCATAGTTGGATCCGTCGAATCCGATACCCTCCTTCATAGTATCCTCCGTGAAACGTTCAACCGGAATCGACAGGTGTCTCCATCTTCCCTCCAGGTCGACCATCTTGAAGTCAATCGTCTTGACATCCCGTTCCTTGATGAACTTCTGAACTTCTGCTACTGAATTAAACATACGTATTCTCCTTTCAGTCTCTGAACTCTGAACGAACTCTCTGCAACTGTTTCTAAACTGTTTCTTCAAACTGCCGGTGACAGTGCGGGCAGTTTATTTTGATCGTCCCTGCTCCAACGGGCACCCTGAGTTTCTCCTTGCAGTAAGGGCAGATGAGAACGCGCTTTCCGTCATTCTTCGGCGCTGCGCCGGGCTTCCCGAATCCTCCGTTCTGTCTTCCTCCTGTAAACTTGTCTTTCATCTCCAGGAACTTCATATTCTCGGCTCTTCTCTTGTCGAAAAATCTGGAGAACGCTCTGCTGTATACCAGAATGAGCAGAATGACAGCGGCTACCGAAAGTGCATGAACATCGATGAAAAGTCTTAGCACCACAAGTATTCCTGCCACGATGAGCATAAATCTGCCCAGCTCATCTATTCCGTATCTTCCGTTGAACATCTATTTTTCCTCCTTATTGAGCAGTACTTCTGCAAAAACATCCTGAGCCGCTTCAACGGATTTCATCGCATCGCTGCAATAGTAATCCGCTCCCATCTCGTAAGCGTACTCCTCCGTCAGGACGGCACCCCCGACCATGACTTTTACGGTCGGATCCTCTGCCTTGATCGCTTTGATCGTTTCCTCCATGCTGGCGAGAGTCGTGGTCATAAGGGCGGAAAGCCCTACGAGCCTGATGCCCTGCGTACGGACTTTATCCACCACTTCCTCCGCCGGAACATCACGCCCCAGATCGATCATATTGAAGCCGTAGTTCTCCATGATGACCTTGACGATGTTCTTCCCTATGTCGTGAATATCGCCTTTCACTGTCGCGATTACCACGTCGCCTGCGTCTTCTCCTTTAATGCCCGATTCTTCCATGGCTTTTTTTATCACATCGAATCCGACCTGCGCCGCCTGGGCGGACTGGAGCATCGACGGAAGAAAAACCTCTCCCCGTTCGAAGCCCTTTCCCACCCTGTCAAGAGCAGGAATCAGATCCTGATTCACAATATCCAGAGGCTGCTTTGACTGCAGCAAAGCCTCGATCGCCTTTGCTGCTTCCCCCTCGAGTCCGTTCTCGATTGCGTGGGCAACTGCAGCCTCGCCGTCGCTTATTGCCTTTTCACCGCCGGCAGCTTTGGCGCCGGTTTCCGTTCCCGGTTTGTTTCCGGCTTTATCTATGCTCTTTTTAGGAACTGCGTCTTTGTATCTTTCGATGTACTCCACAGCGCCTTCGTCTCTGTTCTTCAGAACATTAAAAGCGTAAATGGAGGCCATCATCTCTTCATCATTTGGATTGATGATCGGCAGATCCAGTCCGTTTTCAAGGGCCATGGTCATGAATGTCCTGTTGATCACAGCTCTCAGCGGAAGTCCGAAGCTGACATTGGATACTCCGAGAGCCGTTGCCAGTCCCAGACGCTCTTTGACCATGCGCACCGTCTTCAGAGTCTCGTCGACTTCCTTCTGCTGTGCAGAAGCCGTCAGTGTGAGACAGTCGATAATGATGTTCTCTCGCGGAATCCCGTATTCCTCTGCACGATTTACGATACGCTGTGCGATCTCAAATCTCTCCTCGCTTGTCTCCGGAATTCCCCGGCTGTCCAACGTGAGACCGATCACGGCAGCGCCGTACTTCTTGACGATCGGCAGGATTCTCTCCATGACCTCATCATCTCCGTTAACGGAATTCACGATCGGCTTGCCGTTGTAGACTCTCAGCGCCGCTTCAATTGCATCGGCGTTAGAAGAATCGATCTGCAGAGGCACATTGGTAATTGCCTGCAGTTTCTTCACGACCTCAGGCATGAGCGCCGCTTCATCGATACCCGGAACGCCTACGTTCACATCCAGAATCTCCGCGCCTGCTTCGATCTGTTTCATGGCCTGTTCGATAATATAATCAAAATCTCTGTTCACCAGAGCATTTTTGAGTTTTTTCTTTCCAGTCGGGTTGAGCCGCTCGCCGATTACAGTCACGTGATCGACGGTGACCACCTTGCTGCTGCTGCAGACTTTGAGCGGTCTGTACGTGTTTTCCATTCCGAAGAGGCTGTTCAGGGTGAATTCCTGCGGTCTGTGCGCCTCCTCTATAGCTCCCGTAAGCGGTCCTTTCGGGCGGCGGAAATATTCGCCTGTGTACAGCCCGACACCCTCTTCAACCGTTGTACTGGTTCCGCGTTCAGATGATGCGTACTCTGCAATTCCGCGGATGTAATCAGGGGTTGTCCCGCAGCATCCGCCAACCATGGCGACTCCTGCATCGACATACTGCTTCATGATCTCCGCAAACTCTTCGGCGCCGATATCGTATTCGCCTGTTGATGGATCCGGAAGTCCTGCGTTCGGCTTTGCGATGACCGGAAGCCCGGTATATGTCATAAGTTCTTTGATGAGCGGCAGAATCTGCGCCGGCCCCAGGGAACAGTTTATCCCGATTGCATCTGCGCCGAGTCCCTCCAGCACCATGGCCATATTCTCAAGGCCCGTACCCAGAAATGTGCGTCCGCTCTCCTCAAAGGACATGGTGACCATGAGCGGAAGATCCGTGTTCTCTTTGACAGCGAGCACTGCCGCCTTCACATCATAGATATCAGTCATGGTCTCAACGGCAACAACATCTGCGCCGCATGCCACGGCTGCCTTCGCCTGAAGAGCATAGAAATCGTAAGCATCCTCGAAAGTCAGTCTCCCCAGCGGCTCCACCAGTTCCCCTTGCGGCCCCATATCGAAGGCTATCAAAAGGTTTCTTCCTTTGTCTGCGTACTCCAGGCGAAGCCGGCGTGCCGGTTTCGTCAGTTTGAGACAAAGGGACTCTACAGTTTCACCGAATCCTGCGACCTTATCCCTCGTCAAATTGAAAGTCGGTGTGTAAATCAACTGGGATCCTGCCTCGATGTACTGACGCGCTACATCCTCAACAACATCCGGATTGCGGAGCGCGAAAGCAGTCGAGTCTTCTCCCGCTTTCATCCCTCTGGCCTGAAGCATGGTTCCCATGCCGCCGTCCAGTATGATTGTTCTTGTTTCTTTGTTGTTCATTCTATCTGTGTGTTTAACCTCTCTGGCTTACTGCCTCTTGGAGAGCGTTCCCATTATGTTTCTTCCTATGGTTGAACCGATGTTGCCGAAAATCGTCCTGCCTTTCTTTCCGAGAACAGCTTCGCCGACGATTTTACCCACTTCACGCCCGACACTGCTGCCGGTCGTTTTGGCTACATTGGTTTTTATCTTATCCACTTCATTCTGTTTCTTCTTTTCTGCTTTTTCAGCTTCCTTCGCCGCTGCCTTGGCCTCTTTCTCTGCCTGAGCCTG
The DNA here is from genome assembly GCA_902772685.1 of uncultured Eubacteriales bacterium. Lineage (GTDB taxonomy): Bacteria > Bacillota > Clostridia > Peptostreptococcales > Anaerovoracaceae > Lentihominibacter. Next base: position 5,590 of record CACYBO010000108.1, read on the forward strand.
CTGGGCTGCCTGAGCTGCCTCCTGCTCCTGTGCCTCCGTGACCTGCGCCTTCATTCTGGCCAGAATCTCATAAGCGGAGTCCGGATCCGCCATAGTTCCGTATTTCGTGTAGAGCAGGGATTCCTTGACCAGTCTGTCTCTCGTCTCATCTGAAATCGCTCCCATGCAGCTTTCCGGCGGCAGGATGTAGGCGTACTCCGCCATGGAAGGCGCGCCGTTTTCATCCAATACCGATACGACTGCTTCACCGGTGCCGAGATTCTGCAGAACATCCTCTGTCTTGAAGTCAGGATTCTCTCTGAAAGAATCCGCTGCAGCCTTCACGACTTTCTGTTCCGCCGGTGTGTAGGCGTGCAGACCGTGCTCGATTTTATTACCCAGCTGTGCCATGACGGCGCCGGGAATATCTCCCGGACTCTGGGTGATAAAGAACAGGCCGATGCCCTTGGAACGAATGAGTTTGACTACTTGCTGGATCTTCTCAAGCAAAGGCCTTGACGCGTTGTTGAAAAGACAGTGGGCTTCGTCAAAGAAGAATACCATCTTAGGCTTTTCCAGATCCCCTACCTCAGGAAGCACCTCAAACAGTTCACTGAGCAGGTAGAGCATGAAGGCCGAATAGAGTTTCGGCTTGCTGATCAGTGTCTCCGAATCCAGTATATTGACCATACCCCGTCCATCCGGTCCAAGTGTGAAGAAATCCGTGATATTGATGGCAGGTTCTCCGAAGAATCTGTCAGCGCCTTCCGCCTCCAATGCTACGATGGAGCGGATGATCGTCGCCATTGACGTCTTCGTGATGTGTCCATATTCGTTTTCGAACTGGTCCGCGTTTTCTGAGATATATGTGACCATGGACTTCAGGTCCTTCGTGTCCACGAGAAGCAGCTGCATATCGTCCGCTATTTTGTAGGATACCGTCAGCAGATCGGTCTGGGTATCGTTCAGATCCAGTATCTGCGCCATGAGCTGCGGTCCCATTTCAGTGACCGTCGTTCTGAGGGGTATACCCTTTTCTCCGTAGATGTCGTATATGGTTACAGGAAAGCCCCGATACTGGAACTGCTCCCGGATGTCGAACCTGTCGAGGCGCTTCTGCATACCCTCATTGTCTTCACCGGGGACGGAGATTCCGGCCATGTCTCCCTTGACGTCCGAGAAAAATGTCGGAACGCCCAGCTCCGAGAATGACTCTGCCAGAACCTTCAGCGTGACGGACTTCCCTGTTCCTGTCGCGCCGCCTATGAATCCATGCCTGTTGGCCATAGCCGGATTCAGATATATCTTCTCTTCGGGCTTTTCTGCCGGGCCTTTTTTTGCGAAATAAATCATTCCATTATCATTCATAACAGTCCCTCCTGCTTAAGATACAAAAATACGTATATATTATACTACATGTAGGGTCTGACGTGCGCTTTTATTTAGTAAAAACACAAAAAAAGACGCGCCGTTCCGACGCGTTTTTTCTCTTATCCTTTCCTTGTTACCGATATAGAATCCCTGCAGAAAATCCTCCATCGTCAGCCGTCAGAACGGCCGCTGAGCCTTTGCTCGCCATCTCGCGCGGGCGCAGAGTGCTCCCCGGATTCAGAAACAGTATTCCGTTGTGCTCTTTTATTCCGGCCTTATGGGTGTGACCGAAGCAAACCGCGCGGCATTTGTTCTTTAAGGCAAGAAAAGACACTTCATTCAGGGAGAATCTCACGTCTTCGATATGTCCATGAATCACAAGTACGTTTCCCGCCGGTGTTTCCACTATTTTGAACTCTTCGTCCCATCCGCCGTCGCAGTTGCCATGCACAGCATACACTGTCTTCCCAAGCACCTTGGCCAGCCTCACGCCGTCGCTGTAGTAGTCACCGCAGTGGATAATACAATCGACAGATCCGTTGGCCGCCGCCTTGTCGTATAGTTCCAATGCGTTTTTCAAGTCGCCGTGAGTATCGCTCACCACAAAAATGCGCATCCGCTCTCCTTTCGCTGCCACAGTTATTCCCGCTTACAGCAGATCCTTGATTCCGTCGTGTACTCTGACCGCCACCTTAGGGTCATTCATTGTATAGATATGCACGCCGTCCACGCCGCGGGCGATCAGATCGCGGCACTGTCCCACTGCATACTCAATACCTGCCTCGTAGAGTTTCTTCGACTCATGCTGGTACCGGGCAATCATTTCGGTGAAATCATGAGGCAGACTTGCACCGGAGAGCTGAACGGTCTTCTCGATCTGACTGGCCTTGACGATCGGCATGATGCCGGCAGAAATCGGCACATTGATACCGTCCTCTCTAACCCTCTCCAGAAAGCTGCAGAACTTGTAATTGTCAAAGAACAGCTGGGATATCAGTACACTCACTCCGGCACCGATTTTGTACTTGAGATTCTGTATATCATCTTCCAGAGAATCCGCTTCATAGTGTCCTTCCGGATAGCATGCTCCCATGATTTCCAGCTCGCCCCGGGATTTTCTCTGTATCTCAATTGCCAGCTCATTCGCATGAGCGAACTCTCTCTTGATATCCTCACCCGGAACGATATCGCCCCGCAGCGCCATGATGTTTTCGATTTTGGCGTCCCTGAGCATCTGGATCATCGTCTTGACATCCTCACGGCTTGAGTTGATGCACGTCAGATGGGCCAGTGTTTCGATCTTATATTCCTTCTTGATGTTCGACGCGATTTCGCAGGTGGAAAAATCAGCGACGCTTCCGCCGGCGCCGTAGGTTACGCTGATGAAATCCGGTTCCGTCACCTTGAGTATTTCGACCGCTTCATAGATTGAGTCCCTGTTGCTCTTGCGCTTGGGCGGGAATACCTCAAGCGAAAATACAGGTCTCCCTTCTTCCCTTTTCTTTCTGTAAATCTCCGGTATCTTCATTTCTTTATCCTCACACTTCACAGCGCTGTTTTCACGCGCCGTTTATCTGTATATGCTGAATGTAACGACAATCCTGTCCTTGCGGCTCCTGCCGCCGATCTCGGCAAGGACCGCCTTGCCTCTGCCTCTGAGCACAATCTTGTCGCCCTCGTCGATGTCCTGATCCACTTTAAGGCACTCCATACTGTTCACCGATACAATGCCTCTCCGTATTGCCTCCGCAGCCTTGGCTCTCGATAATGCAAAAGCCGATGAAACGATATTGTCCAGCCGCAGCGACGCCACAGTATCATGCTTTTGCACGATGTTCTGCACCCCGGTGTCGAGTTCGCCGATCGGGAGGATCTGAACGGTCAGATTCGTGCGTCCGGCCTTATCATAGTTCATTTCGATGAACTGCGCAACGCCCGTCTCAACGATAATGTCAGCACCGCCGCCCGTCTTCTCGTCCGGCTGTCGGACGAGTATATCACCCGTTACTTCTCTGTCCAGCCCGAGGGCAAGCAGAGACCCCAGATAATCCCTGTGGGTAAGCGCGCGACCGCCTTTTGGCACTGTTACTCTGATGATCCGCACCAGATCCGCGACTTCCTCCGGCACCCGCCGGTCGTCTGTGGATTTTTCTGCTTTCGGCACCTCGATATAGTCAGGCAAAAACACCGGCATGCAGCGTTCTGCGTCTTCATATCCGCCGTAGAATATGTACTGTACCGGAAGTTTCCTGCTTTTGCAGTAGTCTGAGGCGATCTTCCGCTGGTGCATATCAAGAAAATCGCCCGCCGTCAGCATGTAGTTGTCAGACGCCTGCTGTATCTTGTCTTCCAGACGCGCAATCAGGAGCTCGCCGCTATTCATCAGACGTCCCCCGCGCGCATTTCTCCGGCTCGTACATCACATATGTATTCTCGAGTCCGAATTCTTCGGATGTGGTGACGCCGATGATTCTGAATCCATTCTTCTGATAGAATCGGATATCTTCTTCGCCGTTGGTGAAGAGCATCAGCGGCAGACCGATCTCATCGGCATACCGGCAAGCTGCCTGAATGATTCTCGAACCTCTTCCCTGCCCCTGAACCTCCTCGGCAACACAGAGAAAATCTGCATACAGATACTTTTCAGGTATAGTTTCCAGTTCCGCTTCCTTCCTGTCCAGTTCATCGAAGAAGTCCCACCACCGTTTTACGTTCTCTTCACTCAGCCGGGATGCGGCGAGCCGGAACGCTTCGCTGTCGCAGCCGGCGGCAGAAAGGCGCTCATCCGAATAGTCAACTTCCTCTGAAAACATGATCATCAGCACTTCGCTGATAGTCTCATCCAGACTGTAGGCACAGCCGTATTTGAAATCAAAAGCTCCGTAATAGCGCAGCACCATTTCAATAGCAGCCTGACGGTCATCCCAGTCCGGGAATGTTCCGATGAGTTTTGGATAATTCCGGAAGGACCGGCGCATCATTTCAAGGGACCCTGCAAACTCCTCTTCTGTTAATTTGTGCAGTTCTTTAATCTCTGGTTTCATGGTACAATTGTACCACAGGAGGCAACTGTAACTATGGAAAAATTCAGCAAATATTTTGACCACACTCTGTTAAAACCCGATGCAACTCCTCAGGATATCCTGAAGGTCGTCAGTGAGGCTGCAGTCCTTGAAGCCGCAGCGGTATGTGTGAACGGCTGTCATGTCCGTTCGGTCCGCCGTTTCATCGATGCATCCGGTTCCGATGTGAAAGTCGCCGCCGTAGCGGGCTTCCCCCTCGGTGCCATGTCAACGAACGCCAAGGCCTACGAAGTGCAGCTGGCTCTCGAGGACGGCGCTGATGAAATCGATCTCGTCATGAATATCGGACAGGCAAAGGCAGGAAACTGGGCCTATGTTGAAGATGAAGTCTATACCATCGCGGAGATGTGCCATGAGAGCGGTGCTGTCCTGAAGCTGATTATAGAAACCTGCCTTCTGACTGATGAAGAAATAGTCCGGGCGTGTGAATCCGCCCGGAATGCAGGTGCTGATTTTGTGAAAACATCCACCGGTTTTTCCGGCGGCGGCGCTTCCGTTCACGCCGTTGAACTCATGAAAAAAACCGTCGACGATGACCTTAAGGTCAAAGCTTCCGGCGGTATTCGCACACTGGCCGACGCACGCGCCATGATTGACGCCGGCGCTGACCGGCTCGGCTGCAGCGCGACAGCATCGATCCTGGCAGAATATGCGCAGAACAAATAAGCTGATACGGCAGCCATCCATCGAAGGAGATTATTATGAATTACGGAAAAAGACTTGCATATATACTGTTAGCCGGCGGCGGTATGATGATCACTGTCATCGGCATCGCGTACAAAACCGGCTACTTCCCGGGCCACTCTGAGATGAGCGCCTACGCCTGCATGATCATCGGCATCATTCTCGCCATCATCGGCCTGATGAACATGCGCCGATTCTGACCGGCTGCTAGCAGATCCTCGGCAGTCCTTCTCCATAAAGCACGTCGAATCTGCGTGTTGCACCGAGATGCGTCTTGATGAAGGCGCCTTCCCCGTCCAGAACACGTCCGATCAGAGCCGCATCTTTGCCGTGCTCCGTCGCGCGCATGGCGGCCAAAGCCGCTTCTGCCTGCTCCGCGGGCACTACAGCAATCATCTTGCCCTCGTTACCCATATAGAGCGGATCCAGCCCCAGAATATCTGAAAATCCTTTTACCTGAGGACTGACAGGAATTGCTTCCTCGTCCAGTTCGATCTTGCAGGATGAACTCTCTGCGATTTCATTGATAACTGTACCAAGACCTCCGCGTGTCACATCGCGCATGGTCCTGACATTGATGCCTGCTGCAAACAGTCCGTCGACAATGTCGTTCAGCGCCGCACAGTCACTCTTAATGTCATTCTCTATTTCCATTCTGTGGCTGAGAATGCAGGCGTGGTGATCTCCCAGATTGCCTGAGCAGATGATCACATCGCCTTCACGGCAGTTGGCGCTGCTCACGTCGCGTCCCTCGGGGATCAGACCTATTCCTGTCGTGTTGATATAGAGTCCGCCGTTTCCTTCAACGACCTTGGTATCTCCCGCGCAGATGATGACGCCGGCTTCTTTGGCCTGCGCCGCCATAGATCCGACGATCTGATCCAGAAGCTCTGTATCCAGCCCCTCTTCCATAATGAATCCGCAGGTCAGGTACTTCGGGACTGCGCCCATCATGAGCAGATCGTTTACGGTTCCGCACACACAGAGTTTGCCGATATCTCCGCCTTTGAAGATGAGCGGCGTAACGACAAATGAATCCGTGCTGCATGCGATGCGTGCGAAGCCGCCGTTACCCTCGCCCGCAGGCAGATTCAGTACGGCCGCATCTTCCATCTTATTGAGCACCTCATTGCTGAAATGTTTGCCGAATATATCTTTCATCAGCTGGGCAGAGGATTTTCCTCCGCTGCCGTGAGCCATCGTGATTTTCATTCTTTCCTCCAGTTTGCTGATTATACGGCCTGACAAGGCATATATCAGTGTTTATTCCTGTACCAGATTCCACAGGATCCTTCGCTGGACACCATGCACGGTCCGAACGGATCCATCGGCGTACAGCTTCCGCCGGCGAACATCGGACACTGGTCCGGGTTGATTCTGCCGGTAATCACATCACCGCACCTGCAGCCGTCAGGCAGCTGCATATCTTCATCAAGCCCGCGGCTTCCGCCGTCGTAGACACTGTGCTCCTCTTTGAGATAGAGTCCCGAACCATTGATGCGTCCAAGTCCTCTCCATACCGCAGGTCCCGGTGCAAAAACATCCTCGATGGCCTGCAGCGCCTTAGGATTGCCATCCTCCCTGACGGCGTTCGGGTACATGTTTTCAACGCGTCCCTCGCCTGCCTCGATTTGTCTGACGATCCGGTATATCGCCGCGAGGATGTGCTCCGCTTCAAAGCCGGATACCACAAATGGTTTCCCAAAGCCGGCCGCCAGCTCATCGTAAACGTGGACGCCTGTGATGACGCTCACATGCCCGGGACAAATGAATCCGTCGATATCATTCTGGTTCTCGCATATCCATCGGAGAGCCGGAATCGCGGTCTTGAGCGCCGTCACCAACCGTATATTCCGGACCCCCTGGCGCTCCGCCTCTCTGATGAGAAGCGCATATGTCGGTGCTGTCGTCTCAAATCCAACAGCAGCTACAACATAGGTGATATCCGGGTTTTGCTTCGCCTTTTCAATGGCTTCGAGCGGCGAGTACATGATGGTGATATTTGCCTTCGCTCCGCTCTCGCCTGCCGCCTTGTTCTCCGAAAGACTCCCCTGACTGCCGGGAACTTTCATCATGTCTCCGAAGGTGAGCAGCTCGCAGCCGGGTGCTTTTGCATACTCCACGCATTTATCGATGAACGCCGTCGGCGTAACGCAGACCGGGCATCCCGGACCTGATATGAGCCTGATCTTCGGTGAAATCAGGTCGCGTATCCCATTCTTAAAAATTGCGGCAGTGTGAGTGCCGCAAACTTCCATCAGCTTAAGCTGTCTGCCGTCATATGATTTCAGATAGTCGATTACTTTCGCGATTTCCATTACGCCATCGCCTCCAGATCGGCGAACAGGTCTATGATCTCCTGTGCCTGTTCCTTTTCCATGACTTCGATCGCGCAGCCTGCGTGCACTAAAACATACTGACCGACCTTCGGGTCGACCAGCCCAACGTTGACATTGACGCTGTTTCCGTTAAAATCCACTTTTGCTGTCGTACCGTCCACTTCAGTTACCCGCCCGGGTATCGCTACGCACATATCCTCTCTCCTTCGCTACTGGTCATCCTCAGGCAGTTTGCAGATGTCCACCCAGCCAATTGCGTTCGAGTACTTGTATATCTCATCACAGGTCAGTTCGATCGCGCTGTTGTCAGAACCGCATGCAGGAAAAACAGTCTCAAACCGCTTCAGCGTTTCGTCGCAGTATACGTCCACATCATCGCGTTCTATCGCAAAGGCACAAACGCCTCCAATTGCGTGTCCCGTGTACTCCAGCACTTCGTCAGGCTTCAGCATCTTCGCCTTGAAGCCGAACTGATCCTTGAACTTTCTGTTGTTGATTCTGCCGTCTCCCGCCATCTGTACGAGAATGGCGCCTTCACCATTCGGTTTGAGAAAAGACATCGTCTTGCAGATGCGCGCGCCTTCAACGCCGACTGCTTCCGCTGCCAGATCAACCGTAGCGCTGGAAACATCGAACTCCATTACTCTGTCTTCCATACCAAACTGGCGGAAATATTCTCTTACTTTATCGATTGCCATATGTTACCTCCATACATAGCGCATTCTAACACTTTTCCGCATGTTCGTAAAGAACGGACCTGCACGATACATAAAAAGAAATGAAAAAGACTGACGCACCGATTGGATACGTCAGCCTCTCTTAACCAATGATGGTTATTTGTTCAGTTTTTCGAGCTCTTTTTCGAGTCTTTCTTTCTTGAGCTCATCCTGATCAGGCAGAAGTTCTGCCTCGTTCAGTCTCTTTCCAAAAGAGTCTTCTGCAGCGGCTGCAGCCTCAGCTCTTCTTCTGTTGCTCTTCAACATGATGACAAGAGAAACAGCAATGCCGCCCCACAGCCCGATGCATGCTACCAGCATCATTATGATTGCACTTGCGCTCATTGTGTTACCTCCTTCTTAATCATCATATCCGGGCGCGTCATCCGGCTTCTTGTAGAAGCTTGGCTTGCCCTTTGCGAGAGTTAAAACGAATGTTCCGATTACCAGGAACAGGATGAAGATGACGCCG
>CACYBO010000109.1 GCA_902772685.1 uncultured Eubacteriales bacterium
ATCGACGACGAGGCGCACCCGATGGATATGGACTTCGTCAATGCGCTGGAAGTTGGACTTCCTCCGACAGGCGGACTGGGCATCGGTATCGACAGAGTCATCATGCTCGTCACTGACGCGCCGACCATCCGAGACGTCATCCTCTTCCCGACCATGAAGCCGCTGGACGAGCCGGGTAAGGCAAAGGCGGCGCCTTCACCGGAAGCGATGGGCGAAGGACCGGCAGCAGAGGCTGCGCCGGTTGAAGTCGATTTCTCGAAGGTCGTCATCGAACCGCTCTTCGAGGAGGAAGTGGACTTCGATACCTTCAGCAAGTCGGATCTGCGTGTGGTCAAGATCAAGGAGTGTTCCGCTGTACCGAAGAGCAAGAAACTGCTCAAGTTCGTCGTTGACGACGGAACAGGCACAGACCGCGTGATTCTTTCCGGCATCCACGAGTGGTATGAGCCGGAAGAACTGGTCGGAAAGACCGTTCTGGCCATTACAAATCTGCCGACGCGGAAGATGATGGGTATCGACTCCTGCGGTATGCTCCTCTCCGCTATCCACGAAGAGGAAGGCAAGGAGATGCTCAACTTCATGATCGTGGACGACAAAGTTCCGGCAGGAGCAAAGATCTACTAATTTCAGGATATTTTAAGGTCACGATTCGCTGAAAATGCGAATCGTGGCTTTTTGCTTGTTGCTCATTTTTTGTGTACAATGAGAGCGGGAGGAACAGGAGGCATGTTGGTATTTGTTACCGGAGCAGCCGGGCAGCTAGGTCATGATGTTGTAAACGAACTGGCAAAGAGAGGAATCCGGGCAGTCGGCTCAGACATAAAATCCGGATTATCCGATGCGCGCGATGAAAGCGCAACTGGTGAAGTCTCATTTGTTCCCCTTGATATTACGGATCAAAATGCTGTGTTTGAGACCATCATCAGGATCAGGCCTGATGCAATCATTCATTGCGCAGCCTGGACGGATGTTGACGGCGCGGAAGATTCCGCGAACAGGATTACCGTTCACAAAATCAACGCAGAAGCGACGGGAAATCTTGCTGAAGCGGCTAAAGCTGCGGATGCGAAAATGGTGTACATCTCCACAGATTATGTGTTCGGCGGGGAAGGCGAAAGACCCTGGCGTCCGGATGACAGCGATTATGCCCCGCTGAACTACTACGGACAGACGAAACTCGAAGGAGAGCTTGCGGTGGCAGAGCTGCTGGATAAGTACTTCATCGTGCGTACAGCGTGGGTGTTTGGGCGGAATGGGAAGAACTTCGTCAGGGCGATGGTTAACGCCGGCAGGAAAAACAGAACAGTTCGCGTCGTAAATGATCAGATCGGCACGCCAACATATACTTACGATCTGGCGAGGCTTCTCGCGGACATGATTGAGACGGATCGATACGGATATTACCATGCAACCAACGAAGGCGGATATATAAGCTGGTATGATTTTGCGAAAGAGATTTACCGGCAGGCGAATGTGAGCACAGAACTTATACCCGTGACAACAGAGAAATATGGACATAATAAAGCCGTCAGGCCATTCAACTCCAGACTGGATAAGAGCAAACTGGCAGAAGCCGGATTCACCCCTCTTCCGGACTGGAGAGACGCGGTCGGAAGGTATTTGAGGGAGGCAGAACTATAAATGGGACAGATCAATGTAACATACAACCTTGGGGGAATTGAGGGACTGTGCCTGATCGAGTCGACGGTGCATTGTGACTCACGCGGCTATTTTGTGGAAACGTTCAATCAGAAGGATATGTATGAGGCCGGCCTGTATTATTCATTTGTGCAGGACAATCAGAGCATGAGTACGAAAGGAGTATTGCGCGGACTGCATTTTCAGAAGAATTATCCTCAGGCAAAACTTGTCAGAGTGATCAAGGGCATCGTGTACGACGTTGCAGTGGATTTGAGAATCGGTTCACCAACATATGGGAAATACCATGGTGAAATTCTGACTGAGGACAACAGGAAACAATATCTGATTCCGCGCGGCTTAGCCCACGGGTTCCTTGTTTTATCTGATACTGCGGAGTTCTGCTACAAATGCGATGATTATTACCACCCGGATGATGAAGGAGGTATTGCATGGAATGATCCTGCAATAGGCGTTGAATGGCCGGAAGTAACCGGCGTGTATCCGGGCAGCGCCGATGCAAGCGGGTATTCGCTTGCGGATGGTTCACCGTTGATTCTCAGCGAAAAGGATCAGAAGAATCCGGTCCTTAAAGTTGCTATGATGAAATGATGATGCTGGAAGGATGCAAATGTTTCACATAAGAAGAAGAATTGAAATATTACAAAGACGCAAAACCAACCTCCGCATATTTATTTCAGAAGAGAAGAAAATAAGAAACTGTAAAAGAAAAGACAGAAAAGCAATTCTCATACTGATCGATTCCTTTTACAGAGCGGGATCACAGAGAGTCGCTGCGGAACTTGCCGGCGGTCTGTCGAAGAACTATGCTGTAACAGTAATTTGCAAGAGGAAACTGGAACCGGAATACCCTGTTGCAAAAGATGTGAACATTCTTTACATACCTGAATTCGCCGGGCGGGGAAAAGAACAACTTGACTGCCGGATAAAGTTTATCCGATGGGTCAAACGAAAGCTGAACACCAAAGTGTCTATTTCACTGCTGCTCCCAATGAATTCCCTGAATGTCAACACCCGGGCAGGGGAAAAGGTTATCTGCAGCGAACGGAACAATCCCAGCAAAAGAGAGCCGGAAAACATGGACCTGATTCGCGGAATTTACGAGGAAGCGGATCATGTTGTTTTCCAGTCGCAGGCGGTCAGAAATCTGTTTCCGCAAAGCGTGCAGAGCCACAGCAGTGTTATTCGAAATCCGGTTGATGTCGAAGTGAAGAGAAAGTCAGAGACCCGCCACAGGATCGTCAGTATCGGAAGGCTGCATCCGCAGAAGAATCAGGAGCTGCTGATCCGGGCGTTTAATGATTTTTATTCCGGTCATCCCGAATACGAACTGGCTGTCTATGGAGAAGGGTATGAGCGGCTGAAACTGGAAACCTTCGTACACGATCTGGGACTGGAAGGTGCGGTTCTCCTTCCGGGCAACATTGAGAATGTGCATGAAGCAGTTGCGGATGCAGAAATGTTTGTGCTGTCGAGCGATTATGAAGGCCTCCCAAATGCACTGCTGGAGTGCATGATGATGGGGATGCCGTGTATATCCACAGCATGTGACGGCGCAGTCGATGTTATTACAGACCATGAGAATGGTCTTCTGACACAACCCGGAAATAAAATAGAACTGACAGACGCCATGCAGCTGCTGGCGGAGGATTCCGCACTCC
>CACYBO010000110.1 GCA_902772685.1 uncultured Eubacteriales bacterium
ACGAAACTTATGCAAATGCTCTGCGGTCTGGCATTATACGCCTTTGCAATGGTCATTCCGATTATGGGCATAAGCTACATGCTGCGGACTGAGCTGTCGATCTTCGGTGCGATATTGACTGCGCTGATCGCCATATTCCTGACGGGTCGCCTCAGGAAGAGCTACCGGTACAGAATGACTGGAAGAAAGATCGGTTCGAGAGGACTTCGGATCGCATTATGGATCATAGATATCGCAGCGGTGCTGTTCACGTCTTACGGTGTGGCGAACGCCTTCGACAGCATCATCGTAGGAGCAGTTTACTTCCTGGGCTTCGTGGCCTGTCAGTATTTCAACGTTTGCTGCGACAGACTGACGGACAAAGCAGCAGAGCACATGGGAAAGATCCTCGGCTTGAAGAACTTCATTCAGACAGCGGAGGTAGAAAGAATAGAAGCACTTGTAGAAGAAGATCCGGAATACTTCTTCAGCGTGTTACCTTACGCTTATGTAATGGGCCTGACGAACAAGTGGATCAAGAACTTCGAAAACATCAATGTGACAGTGCCTGATTGGTACAGCACGTATGATACAACCGGACCGTATATTATGGTATTCAACATGGGCGATTCCATGGGCGGCATGACAAATGCTGTAGCGACTTCTATCGCGCCGCATCTTCCTGCCGGCACGTTCAGCGGAAGCGATACGGGCGGCGGATGGTCCGGAGGCGGCGGATTCTCCGGTGGTGGAGGCGGATTCTCCGGCGGCGGAGGCGGCGGCGGAGGCGGCGGCTTCTGGTAGACGCTTTCCTGACCGCTGATGCTCCTGCTATAGGAAAACTAGAACTGATGGTAAATTTGAACATATGAGTGATAGGTTGAAGATATTAGTTGCAAATGATGATGGGATTGAGGCGCAGGGACTGCGCGCGCTTGTGGATACACTGACAGAGCGTGTAGGCGCGGACGTCTATGTTTTTGCGCCCAATGGACAGCGGAGCGCGGCGAGCCATGCTATCACGCTGAGAAATCCCGTGAGCGTCTGGCCGGTTGCGTACAGCGGAGCCTGTGAGGCTTTTGCGTTAGACGGAACCCCGGCCGACTGTGTTGCTGTGGGTCTCAAGGTGCTGAAACGAAAGGGCATCGAAGCCGATATGGTCTTCGCGGGAATCAACCACGGCAGCAATGTGGGTACGGACACGGTTTATTCCGGAACGGTAGGCGCGGCGCTGGAAGGCTCCATACAGGGATACCCTTCGGTGGCGGTCTCGGTGGACAGCCATAAGGCGACCCATTTCGAGTACGCCTGCAATCTGGTGGTGGACCTGATTCGCAAGACCAGCGGCAAGTGGGATGAAAGTGTGATGATAAACATCAACACGCCGGACGCACCTGCGGGTGAGATCAAGGGCGTCTGCTATACGGTCCTGGGTGAAAGAGAATACGAAAATGACGTACAGGTAGAGACGGAAGGCGATGTGATGACCTTCGTCTACGGCGGTGAGGCCGTGCTGTACGAAAGCGATGAGAATCAGTATGATGTGATCGCCATCGAGAACGGTTACGCATCGATCTCGCCGCTGCAGAAGGATATGACAGCATATAGAGCCGGTGATTTGCTGGCAGACTGGAGGATAGGGAAATGACATTGAACAGAGAAGACACATTGGCAGTATTCATCGATTTTCAGGAAAAACTTGTTCCTGCCATGCATCACAAGGAGGAACTTCTGGACAAGACCTGCCGGCTTGCGAAGGGCCTGGGCGTACTGGAGATTCCGCACATTGTGACACAGCAATACACGAAGGGCATTGGCGAAACAGTTCCGGAGGTAGCGGAAGCAATCGGTGAGTTTGAACCGATCGACAAAACGACGTTTAACTGCCTGGGTCATGTTGATTTCGTCAATCAGCTGGAAATCGAAGCAAAGAATAATATCATCGTATGCGGCATCGAAGCGCACATCTGCGTGCAGCAGACAGTTGAGCAGCTGCTGGCGGACGGCTACAGCGTATATGTACCTGTAGACTGCATTTCCTCCAGAAGCCAGAATGACTTCCTTTGGGCTGCTGAGAGAATGGAGAGGGCAGGTGCTGTCATGACCACCTATGAGTCGATACTCTACGAGATTCTCAAAGACTCCAAGGCGGAAGGATTCAGGGAGATCTCGAAGATTGTGAAGTAAGATGTTTTTATTCGATAACAGAATCACATTGGAAAACAGGGACATTCTGGAGGAGTATCTGAACAGCTTTGAGTACAAGACCTCCGGGCTGTCTTACAGTGCGCTTTACATGTGGAGAGACATCAACCAGTTCAGCTGGGAGATTATAGGCGACTACATGTGCATGAGCGGTGTGAGCCATCTGGAACTGGAGCAGGGCATAGAGCTTCCGTTCATGTTCCCGCCGCTTACGAAGACAGGGACTTACGAGAAAGAATCTCTCCGCAAAACGATTTTGGACGCCCGCGATTATTTCGAGAGCAAAGGCCACCCATTCAGCCTGAGGCTTGTGCCGTTCCACATCCTCGAGATCATCAAAGAGGCTGTTCCCGAGCTGAAGTGGGAGGACGACCGCCCGAACTACGACTACATTTACCTGACGAAGGATCTCATCGATCTGGCGGGCAGGGATTTCCACAAGAAGAAGAACCACCTCAACTATTTTAAGAAGACATATGAATATGAATATGTTAGAATGACATCTGATATGGCCGATGAAGCCATGCAGTTCATCGACGAGTTCAACCGCCGCAAAGACATTCCGGCCCATGAGATGGAACTCCTCAAAATGGAAGAAGAAGCCATGGACGATGTATTCAGAAATCTGGAGGCGGTCGGATATGAAGCGGGTGCGATCCGCATAGGCGGGAAGATCGAAGCAATCGCTGTCGGCGGTCACCTGGGCACGAAGATGATTACGGAGCATGTTGAGAAGGCGAACGTCGAGTACAGGGGGCTGTATCAGGCGATCAACAACGAGTTCTGCAAGCATGTTGCCGGCTGGGCCAAGTACATTAACAGGGAAGAGGATATGGGGATACCGAACCTGAGAAAGGCGAAGTTATCCTACCGTCCGTGCCAGCTTCTGGAGAAATACATCGGACATTTCTGATGGGGTACATTTGAAGGCGGATAAAACGCTGTTAAAAAATTAACATTTTTTCGTCAAAACTCTTGACAAGCGTTGAAATCACAGGTATTATAGCAACATCAAAGATAATATTGGTTTTATCGGATAAGCCGTTAAAATATTAACAAACCCGAAAGATATACCCAGAATAAGTATATTAACAAGGAGGAAAACAAGAATGAGAGAAGTCGTAATCGTTGGTGCTGCAAGAACAGCTATTGGAAAGTTCGGCGGAACGCTGAAGAACGTGCCTACAAGACAGCTCGGCGCTGTATGTATCGAAGAAGCTCTGAAGAGGGCAGGCGTTGAGAAGGACCAGGTTGATGAAGTAATTATGGGCTGCGTACTCCAGGGTGGTCTCGGACAGAACGTTGCCAGACAGATGATGCTGGACGCAGGTCTGCCTGTTGAAGTTCCTTGCTTCACCATTAATAAGGTCTGCGGTTCAGGTCTGAGAGCAGTTGAACTGGCTGCACAGATCATCAAGGCCGGAGACGCCGATATAGTCGTTGCAGGCGGAGCTGAGAACATGTCAGCAACAGCTTATGCAATGCCGGGAGCCAGATGGGGAGCCAGAATGTTCGACGCCAAGATGGTAGACATGATGGTAAACGACGGTCTGTGGGATGCGTTCAATAACTATCACATGGGCGTAACTGCAGAAAACGTTGCAGAGCAGTGGGGACTGACCAGAGAAGAACTGGATGAGTTCTCCGTTATCTCACAGCAGAGAGCAGAGAAGGCAGTCGACAGCGGCGTATTCAAGGATGAAATCGTTCCTGTAACCATTCCGCAGAGAAAGGGCGATCCAATCGTATTCGATACAGACGAGCACCTGACACGCGGATCCACAATGGAAAAGGTTGCGAAGCTCAGACCTGCATTCAAGAAGGACGGCGGTATCGTAACAGCTGCTAACGCTTCCGGAATCAATGACTCCGGCGCTGCAGTAGTCGTAATGAGCAAGGAAAAGGCTGACGAGCTGGGAATCAAGCCTATGGCAACAATCAAGTCATATGCTTCCGGCGGCGTAGATCCTTCCATCATGGGTGTAGGTCCTGTACCTGCTTCCAGAAAAGCTTTGGAGAAGGCCGGCCTGACCATCGAAGATATGGATCTGGTAGAAGCAAACGAAGCATTCGCAGCACAG